>NZ_CAUVXG010000007.1:42199-59104 GCF_963555885.1 Protofrankia sp. Cr2 | reverse complement strand
GTGTACAGCTTTGGGTTGCCGGGGGTTGCGGTTGTGCCGGCGAGTTGGGCGGATGGTCTGCCGACGGGTGCGGCGGCGCAGTGTAGTCTGCCTGATCACACGCGTTTTACCGAGACGGGGTCGTCGGCTCAGTATGTCTCGGTGCGTGGTGCTGCTCTGCCGTTGGCTTACAGCGATGCGGTGGCCTATGACGCTGAGGGGTTGCGTGCCTATACCGAGTTGCCGGTGGGCTATCTCGCGAACCCGATCCACGCGCCATCCCGGCTACCGAAGAACACGGTGATCCGAGCCGTCGGTACCCCCGGTCAGTACCTGTATGTGGGCGGTGTCGTCCGGCCCATCGGTACTCCGACCCTGTCGGCCTGCCTACTCGGGCGCTATCCGCAGAACGGCGTCGCTGTGGTTCCGGCGAGTTGGTTGACCGGCGTTCCCCGAGGAGCAGCGGCGACCTGCACGTAGGCCTGTGCCTGAACCGTAGTGCCGTGCCAGGTGGGCTGGTCTTGCTCCGCCACCCACCTGGCTTGGCCTCGTCCCGGATGGCCGGATGGCCGGGCGGCGGCTGTAGAGGGGGCAGGTCAGTGGGCGGGAAAAACGCCGCGCAGGGCACGGAGAACCTCGCCGAAGGCTGCCTCTATACTCCCTCTGGGAAATCTGATCTCCTGAATTCCGGCGAGGTTGGAAAATTCCTCAACGCCTTCTTCCCGGACGATGATCGCTTTTTCGAAGCCCAGCCTGCCCTGGAACAGCCCGGTCTCGTGCACCACGTTCTGGCGCGACCGGACGGTACCGAGCTTCGTCTCGTCATCAGCGGTGTGGACGAGTAACGCGAAGTCCACCTGTTGAAGCATCTCCCATACGACCTGTGCTGCCGAGCGGCCGTAACGGAATTCGCTCTCGAAGGTCACCGCCCGGTAATCGAAGTCGGCCAGGTAGTCCTTGAGTATGCGCCACATCTCGTTCGGCCCGCCGTGTCCGATGAAAATCGTCGGCTGCGTCGTGCCGCCCGCCCATCCTTCGTCAGCCGCCTCGGGCTGGCGTGCACGCGGTACCACCGACGTCGAATCGTCGATCACGTCGAGAATCGTACGGGACATCCGTTCGTCCGGTAAATCGACTACCAGCGTCGCCCGCGGCGGGCGGAAGCGGTAGTCGAAGGAAAAATCGAAGACCTCACGCTGGGGCCCGCTAAGGCTGATCTTGCCATGTTCGGACTGCTCGGGGTCATACGTGCTGAACCACTCCGGCCGGAACACCAGCGCATCCCCGCCGGGCGTGGCCAGGCGACGGGCGACGGGCCGGGCGGGCATCCCCGATGGATACAACTCCAGCGCGACCACGGAGATCTCAACGTCATCGTGGCCACGGCCGTGGCCGTCATCCGACGCGTCTTTCACGAACTCGTACCACATGTCATAGGCGCTCACGAGCTGAGCGTCCGGCACTCGGACAGCCATGCTGACTGTAGCCTTCGGCATTCCCAGCCACGTCCTTTCCCATTGACACCGGCCAGATTACTCCGCCGCAGCTAGGTCGGTGCAGGCCGTATGCGATGGGTATAAACGCTGGACGGCGGTGGACGTTCGTCCGGCGCAGGCTGTTGCGGTGCGCACTGTTCCAGTGGATGCCGATCCAGCGGCTGCTCCTCGGCTGGGCGCTGGGCGCTGGTCCCTGGGCGGCTGGACGCTGGTCAGGTTGTGACGAACAGGCGAAGATGAGGGGGTGGTCAGGCCAGGGGAGACCCAGTGGATCGGCGCTCGTGCCCAGAACGGTTTGAAGATCATGAAATTGTCCGAGGTCAGCGAGACAGCGCTGGAGGCCTTCTACGCAGAGGTGCTGACACCGGCCTTCCCACCAGATGAACTCATTACCTGGGATGAGCTGCGTGAGGCCGCTGCCGGCGATCTGGGTCCCGGCGCGCTGGTCTTCGACGGCGAGACCCCGCTGGGGGGAATGCTGGGCGAGATCTATCCCCGATCAGGGGTACTCCTGCTCAGCTATATCGCGGTGCGGCCCGAGGCGCGTGGCCGGGGCATCGGTCAGACCCTGCTCACCGACGTCATCCCCCGATGGCGGGCGGCCATCAGGCCGTCTCTGGTGATCGCCGAGATCGAGGATCCGCGTTTTCACCAGCCGAATGTCTACGGCGACCCCGACGCCCGGCTCAGGCTGTACCACCGGACGGGCTCCGTGCTTGTTCCCATGCCGTTCTTTCAGCCGTCCCTGCGGCCTGGCGTACCGCGGGTCTTCGACATGCTGCTGATCTGCCTCGGCGAGACCGCGCAGACCGTGTCGGCAAAGATCGTGAGCGTTTTCCTCGACGAGTACTTCGAACTGTGCGAGGGGAGCGAGGTGCTCACCGCCGATCCTGATTACCAGGTGCTACGGCAGTTCTGCGAGCAGGGCGATGACGGCAGGCTCCCGTTGTGGCCGCTGGATCGTGTGGCGGAGATACCGAGGTTCATCGAGGTCGGCAGGTGACCGGACCACTGCGAACTGCACTCGCCAATGGGGATGGCACGGCCGTCGACACGCTGATGAACACCGACCACGCGCTTGCGGTGCTGCTCGCAGAGGCGGTCGGTGCGCGCCCCGAAGCCGTCGCGGTGGTCGCGGTGGTCGAACGCGCCTGGCTCGACACCGTTGCCATGTTGGTGGCCGGCACAGATCAACCGGTTCGGGTTGCCCTGCTCGGCGCGGTCCTCAGACTGATGCGGGAGGACGGCCGACTCGATGACGCCGCCGCCACGACCGACAGCGTCACCGTGAGATCGCCAGAGCCAGAGCCATCGCCAGAGCCAGAGCCATCGCCATCGCGAGTGGGCTTCTTCCTGCCGCCGGATGACCGCTGGGCGGGATGGTGGAACGTTGACGTCCCGTCCTGGCCAGCCGGTTGGGTGCCCACAGCCGAACAGGTGCGTCATGCGGTGCGTCGCCTTCCGCTGCACCAGCGGACGCTGCTCATCCTCCGGGACGCGGCAAAGCTGTCGGCGACCGAAGCCGCCCCCATCACGGGTACGGAACCCGATGACCAGGGCAGACTTCTCGACAGCGCCCGGGAGGCCTACGTTGCTTACCTCGATGAAGAGTTCAGAGCCGTCGATGCCGGGGCTGAGCGCCGATGAGGGCGAGGGACGTCAGCTGTGAGGTCATCTTCGATCTGGTGGGCGCCTGGTACGACGCAGAGCTGACCGATAGTGATCAGAATGCGTTCGAACAGCACCTGCTTTTCTGCCCGCCGTGCCTTGCCTACAGTGACCGGGTGCGACGATCGTTGGCGGCGTTGACGGCGGCAGCCACGGTGGCGGTTCCCGCGGGGCTGGCGGACAGGCTAGCCGCAGCGGTGGAACGGGTTCGTGATACGTGACGATGAGCTACTACAAGTTCCTCCGTCCGTCGGGGACAAGCCCGTTCACCGGCTATGCCTGGGGGGCGATGCCGGGACGCTGGGTTGAGGCGGGGGTCAATGTCGGGGTCGGGGTCGGGGATGTGGCTGGGGATGTGGTGCCGTGCAGGGACGGTATCCACGCCTGCCGGGTCGAGGACCTGCCCTACTGGCTCACCGAGGAACTGTGGCGGATCGATCTCGACGGCCCGCTGGTCATCCATGAGAACAAGGTCGTGGCCGGACGCGGTCGGCTCGGCGCGCGGGTCGAGGAATGGACGCGGGCGGCCGCCCGGGAATTCAGCGTCGCCTGCGTCTGCCGCGTCGCCCACCATGCTGCGGCCGAACTGCGCGACGCCGGCCTGGCTGCGTTCGCAGAGCGTTTGGAGGCCGCCGCAGCGGCCTTTGGTCGGAACGGAAAGGCCGACGCGCTCGACGAGCATGCTCGCGCGGGCATCGAGGCAGCCGTCCGGGATCTCGGTTCCACGGCCAACCTGCTGTCGGCATACGTGATTGACGCGCTTGAATCGCTCGACGTCGACCCTCCCGCGGCACTCGCCTACATCGCGGCGCGCGCCGCCAACCAGCGCAGCGCCATCCTCGGCGACACCGCTTACCTCGATGATCCATACCTCGACGAACGCCGCTGGCAGGCGAGATGGCTCGCGACCCGGCTCGGCTTGCCCGCCCCAGCCTTGGATGGCGGCGAAGCCGTTATCCACCCGTAAGGGACTCGACATCGACGTCCGAGGGCGGTTCGTCCTCGTCGAAGACGCTCCATTCGTCCATGAAAGGGGAGTCCGCGGACCTCAACTCGGCGGGTTCCGGCCCGCGCGGAAACAGCCAGCCGCGTAACGCGCGTATATCCGAGCGGGCGAACATCTGGCGGACATCGTCCGTGCCGGCTCGTTCATCACCCGACAGGATGCTGCCGGTCAGCTCGGCTCGCCGCGTTGCCTCGTCGATACCGGAGCGATTGCAGATCTCGCACAGGCGGGTCACCGTCCGGGTCGTCATCTCCTCGTAGAAAACGAGGTTGTACTCGTCCGGAGGGTGCGGTACGCCCATGAACCGGTAGGCGTGGACGACCGCACGATGATAGTCGGCGAATGCCTCGTCGGTCTCTCCGGCCGCCCAGTGCAGGTCCGCACGTACACGGAAGAGATTCGCGATCAACTCTTCGTCCCAGTCATCTGTCTGCGCGGCAATCCGTTGTAGGCGTTGCGCCGATGCATTGATACCGATGACCATTTCCTCCAGTTTTTCCCGTTCCAGCGCGAGGTCAGTGGTTTCGAAGAGCAACCAGGCGACGCTCCAGTCGTCCGCGAGTTCTTCAAAAACAGCCAGCGCCTCGTTGTAATAACGGTCCGCGGCCGGGTCGGCCAGGTCGCGGAATCGCCGGCTGTGCGCGAGAAATATTTTGATCAGACCATTGACCCGCAGTAGCTCCCGTTCTTCCTCCGCGGTGGCGTCGACACGGGAGCCACGGCCCAGCCCGCAGAGGCGTTGGACGAGCAGCAGCCGGTTACGGATGTCGTTCCAGGGAGCGTCGGTCTTGAGGTAGCCCGGCGGATAGTGGTCCAGCACGAAGCCCAGCGCTTCGCCCAACTGGTCGTCCGGGTTACGCTGGGTTGCTGTTGCTGTTGCTGTTGCTGTTGCTGTTGCTGTTGTAGTCCCGGTCCCGGTCGCGACGAAGCCGACGTTCCCTGCGAGCGAGTCCTCCTGGTGCCAGGTACGTTCCCAGTCCTCCAGCAGCCGCCGGTTGTACTCGAACGGGCAGTAGCACCCCCACCACCAGTAGGCCTCCAGGAACACGAGCGCGAAACGTGCTCGGGTGATCGTGCGGTTCCGGGACACCCGCCGGGCGTGGAACAACCACTCCCGCTTGTAGGCCTGCCAGCGGGGGTGTTCGTAGCGATACCAGGAGCTGTAGGTGCCGGTGGTTTCGTCCTCCCATTCCGACACGAGGCGGAAATAATGCTGGGCGGCCTGTTGGTGCAGGTCCTGCCAGGTGCGGGGGTGCATTGTCCGCAGTTCGCGGCTCAGGGAAAGCCGGATGAACTCGTGCAGGCGGAAACGGTCGGACGGTTCGTCGGCGACCGCGACCAGCTGTTCGGCGATGCCGTAGCCTTTGAGCGTTTGAATGACGGTTCCGACATCGGGATACCCGCCGTCACCTTCCGCCAGCAGTTCGGCGAGTAGCGGCTCGTCGAAGGTGTTGACCACGGCACAGGCGTGGACGGCCTTCGACAGCCGGGTGTCCCGGACGGCGTCGATGATTAACCGGACGAGGCCGGCCCATTTCTCCCACGGATCGTCGGGCAGCCGCTGAAGAGTTCGCCACAGGTCCGATGCTTCGAGTTTCTCCGGACCCATCTCGCTGACCAGTTTCGCCGCCAGCGACAGACCACCGGGATGTCCCGCGGTGAAATCGTGGACGACATCGGCGACACCTGGCTGCAGCGCGCCGTGAAACGTCTGGTCGAGGTAGAGGGCGACTTCGTCGCGAGACAGATAGGGCAGCTGCCGGACATACCAGCGATCCGATCCGGTCGAGAACGTGTGCGGTGAGGGCACCCGGGCGATGACGACCAGAGTGTTCGTCAGGCGCAGCGCCATACGCGCCAGCCAGTGGCCCATCTCGTCGTCGACGACGCGTTCGAACGAATCCGTGGTGATCAGGATGTGCCGACGCCGGCTCCACTCCGCCCAGCCGCTGACGAAAGCGTCGTCTATGGCCGACTGCGACTGGCGGATTCGAGCCTTGACCGTTTCCTGGTCGTCGCTCCCGGGGGTGTCGCGCATACCCGTTTCGGTCTTCGGCGCACCGCCGAGCAGGCGCGCCTCGCGCTCGCACAGCTGGCGGAAACCAGCGAACTCCCGAGCTCGGGTACGATCGGTCACCCGAAGCATCAGCTCTCGTGTTCGCGCGAATGTCTCCCACAGGACGGGGGCAGAGGCGCGGGGGCCGTAGGCGTTCCGGAATCCTTCCCGCCGGAACGCGGACATGTCCTCGTTGAAGATGTATACCCGGTTGGCGCCTTCAACCCGACTGACCAGCTGTCGGATCAGCATGGACTTCCCCAGGCCGTGAACACCGACAAGGTCGATCACAGACCCTTCGCCCCGGGTGAAGAGCAGGCGTAACGCCTCCGTCAACTCGGCTTCTCGGCCGACGAACAGATCCATACCGTCCCCTCTGGCAGCGCTGGGTGGGGGTTTCCGGATCTCGTCACACGAGGCGCGGCACCATGTCGAAGTAGCTGTCACGCTATCGTGCTGAAGCTGGAACGGTATAGTGCCGCAGCGCTTGCAGGGGCGGGTTTGGAGCTGTCTGACAGGAGAACATGGTGTCCATGCCGCCAACCGGCAGTGATCAGCCGTCCGATTTCGCGGCGGCGTTTCAGGCCGTCGTCGACAACGTCGAGCTGGTGGTGCGGGGCAAGACCGAGGCGGTTTCGCTGGCGCTGACCTGCCTGTTCGCTGGCGGGCACCTGCTCATCGAGGACGTTCCGGGGCTGGGCAAGACCTCGTTGGCCCGCTGCATCGCGGCGTCGTTGGAGGCGTCCTGTCACCGCATCCAGTTCACCCCGGATCTTCTGCCGTCCGATGTCACCGGGGTGAGCGTCTACCACCAGGGGACCGCTGCGTTCGGGTTTCATCCCGGGCCGGTGTTCGCCCATGTGGTGGTGGCCGACGAGGTGAACCGGGCGTCACCCAAGACACAGTCGGCGTTGCTGGAGGTGATGGAGGAGGGGCGGGTCACCGTTGACGGCCAGCCGCATGCGGTGCCGCGGCCGTTCTTCGTCGTGGCGACCCAGAACCCGGTCGACATGGACGGCACCTATGCGCTGCCCGAGGCACAGCTGGACCGGTTCCTCATGCGGGTTCGGATGGGTTACCCCGACCGTCAGTCCGAGGTCGCGATTCTGCGTAATCGTCAGTCGGGCATCCGGGTGGAGGATCTGAGCCCGGTGCTGTCCACTGACGAGGTACTGGCGCTGATCGCGCAGGGTGCGCGCATCCATGTTGCGGACACCCTGCGCGAGTACGTGGTGGACGTGGTCGCGGCGACCCGGACGATGCCGCAACTACGGCTGGGCGCCAGCCCGCGCGGCAGCATCGCCCTGCTGCGCGCGTCCCAGGTCCGGGCGGCTGCGGCGGGCCGCGAGTTCGTCACTCCGGATGATGTCAAAGCGCTGGCCGTGCCCGTGCTCGCGCACCGGATGCTGGTGGCGGCCGACGCGGAACTGCGCGGCTTCACCGGCGAGGACGCGGTCGGTGAGGTGCTCGGGTCCGTACCGGTACCCCGGTCCCTGGCCGGGGTGTAACCGGCTGTGACACCTGCCCGGCGCCACCCGGGCGCGGCGCTTGGCATCGTCACCCCGGTCGGCTGGGGGGTGGCCGGCGCGGCGGTCGTGTTGGTGGTCATCTCGGGAGTGCTGCGGTTCGCCGAACTGTCGGTGCTGGCGGTGGGATGTGCCGCCGCGTTGCTGGCAGCGGCGGTCGCGGTCGCCTACCGCCCGCGGCTGAGCGCAGACATCGAGGTCCTTCCGGCCCGGGTCCGTCGTGGTGAGGCGGCCCTCGCGAGTGTGACGATCAGGAATATCGCCGACCGGCGGAGCGGGGCGCTGCAGATCAGCCTGCCCCATGGTGCGACCGCGACCGACACCCACCTGCGCTCGCTGGGTGGATCGACGCGGCGCACGATCGCGGTGGCGCTGCCGACCGCGCGTCGGGGAGTGCTGCGGGTCGGCCCGGTGCACGTCCGCAGGTCCGACCCGTTCGGCCTGCTGACACGCTCTCAGCAGGTCGGGAAGTCGGCTGTGGTCCATGTCCACCCGGTCGTGCATCCGCTGACGCCGCTGGCGTCGGCCCGGTCCAGTAGCCCCGACGGGCTGTCGGTGGACAGCCGGACCGACGGTGGCGTGACCTTCCACGCGTTGCGCGAGTACGTGCCCGGTGACGATCCCCGCCATGTGCACTGGCGGTCCAGCGCCCGAGCGGGGACGTTGCTGGTGCGCCGGTATGTCGATCCGAGCGAGCCGGTCACGACCGTTCTGCTGGACACCCGGGCGTACGCCTACCCGTCCGGTGCGGCCGGTGACCGCGCGTTCGACGCCGCAGTGGACGTCGCTGCATCCGTCCTGTTCGCCTCGGCCCGGCGCCGGTTTCCGGTCCGGTTACGCACCACGGGGGATGTTCGGGTCGCGGGCCGGGGCGGGCGCGGTGACGACCAGGTCGTCCTGGACGCGCTCGCCCAGGTGGAACGCGACGCCGGCACTCTCGACACGTCCGGTTCCGGTTCCGGTCTCCGTTCCGGTTCCGGTTCCGGTTCCGGTATCGGTATCGGTATCGGTGCCGGGGTATACCCGGATGACGCGTTGACGGCAGCCGTCCGGGGGTTCGGCCGCGGCGGGGTCGGCACGCTGACCCTGGTCACCGGCGGAGTCGACGTCGGGCAGGCAGCGGTGGTCGCCCCGGCCGTCAGCCGGTTCGAGCACGTGATCGTGGTCCGGGTCGGTGGTACCGGAATCGAGTCCAGCCTCGGGTCCGGTGTGCCAGGGTCCGGTGCGGCCGGGTCCGGTGCGTCCGGCCCTGCCGGGGCCTCGGTGACAGCAGGTGGCGGACGACTGCGCGTCCTGGACGTCGCCGACGCCGCGGCGCTGGTGGCTGCATGGCCGGCGACGCCCGCCGGGAGCCTGCGGTGACGGTGCCGGTAACCGTGCCTGCCACCGTTCCTGCGACGGTGCCGGTGTCGCTGCCCCGGGTCGGGAGCTTCGCCGCGGTCACCGTGGCGGCCGGGCTTGTCGGTAGCGCGTTTCATAGGGCGTTCGCCGTGGGCGCGCTCGCAGGCCCGGTCGCGTTGGCCGCTGTTGTACCCGCGATCGCGGTGGCGGCGCTCGCGGGTGTGGCCCGCCGTCGCCGGGTGCCGTTACTGGTCTCCGTGCTGGTATGGGCCGGGCTGTGGCTGGCCGTGGTGGCAATGACCCTGTTCCGGCACGGTTCGCCGGACGCGCCCGCTGTGCTGCCCGCGGTCGGCGACGGCCTGCTCAACGGCTGGGTCCGGCTGCTGGATGTGACGCTGCCGGCGCCGGACTCCCCGGATCTGGTGGTGGTGCCGCAGGCGTTGACGTGGCTCGCGGCCGGCGCCGGCGCGGAACTGGTGGCCAGGACGCGGACGACGCTGCTCCCGATCGTCCCGGCGGTCGTGGTCTTCGCGGCCGGGGTGACGCTGACCGTGCCCGGTCCGGGCTCGAACCTCCTGGTCGCGGCCGGTCTGGTGGTGGCCGCCGGACTGCTCACGCTGTGCCGCCACGCCGAAGCGCGGCCGGCGACAACTGCTGGCGGTCACGCTGGCCGTCGCGGTGTCAGTCGGGGCGGCAGTCGCGCCAGGACGGGATCAGCGTCGGCGTCGGGATCCTTCCCGGGCCGGGCGATGATCGGCCTGTCGGTTGCGGTGGTCGTCGCCGCGGCCGCGGTTTTCGTCGGTCCCCTCCTGCCACCGGTGCACGGCCGCGGCCCGTACGACGTGCGCACCGAACGCGCGGTGTCGCTGTACCCGATGTCCACGGTCAGTCCGTTGGACGAGGTCGCGGCCTGGCTCGGCAGTCCGGGCCGGCGGCTGTTCACCGTGCGTACGTCCGGGCACGTGCCAGCGTCTACGCCCGCGCCCGCGCCCGCATCAGCGCCCGCGCCCGCGCCCGCATCAGCGCCCGCGTCGGCCTCCGCGCCCGCGCCCGCGAACATCCGGCTGGCGGTACTCGACCGTTTCGACGGCCAGTCCTGGACGTCGTCGGCCCGTTTCTCCCCGGCCGGACGCCGGGTTCCGCCGACGTCCGGGGAGCTGGCGCGCACCGGGGAGATACGGCAGGACGTGGAGATCGACGGTCTGGACGGTGCCCTGATTCCGGCCATGGACCGTCCGGTCCAGCTCGACGGGACGGGTCTGGCCGTCGATGTCGCCAGCGGCGCCCTGCTCAGTACCGTCCCGCTGCAGCCCGGCCGCCGGTACACGGTGACGTCCGCGCCGCAGACCACCCCGGACCAGGCCGTGCTCGTATCCCTTCGGCCGGCCGCCGGAGCCGACGCCGACGCGGCCCGTTACCTGCCGCCGGGCCTGCCCGACCTGGTGCGGGAGGCGGCCCGGGAGGCGTCTGCCGGGGCGGGTACCCCGTTCCAGCAGGCATACGCCCTGGAGCAGTACCTGCGCACCAACTTCACCTACGACCCGACCGCGCCCGCCGGTCACACCTACGGGCACCTCAACTACTTCCTGACGAAGAACAGCGGGACCGGCACGTCCGAGCAGTTCGCGACGGTGTTCGCGGTCGCTGCCCGGACGCTGGGCCTGCCCAGCCGGGTTGTGGTCGGGTTCACCCTGCCCGGTGGGCCGGCGAACACGGCTAACGACACATTGGATGTGCACACCGGCGACGTGCTCGTGTGGCCGGAGATCGACTTTGCGGGTGTGGGCTGGCTGCCGTTCTACCCGACACCGAAGCAGGGGCAGCGCAGCGGTGGAAAGGTCGCGTCGTCGGCGCAGGGGGAGTCCACCGACCGGGAGCAGCGGGTCGGAGCGGCAGCGGCCGTGCCCGTGCAGCAGGCGACACCGCTACCACCGGCCCCGCCACCTGCACATCACACCCCGCTGTCGGTGTATGCGGGCTTGGTGTTCGGCGGTGTCGTGATCGCTGTCGTCGTCGGCTACCTGGCGGTCGCCGTGGGGGCGCCGGTGGCGCGCCGGCGGCGGCGACGGTCGGCGCGAACGTCGCGGGAACGGGTAGTCTGCGCCTGGCACAGCATGATCGACATGCTGGCGGGCGCCGGCATCGCGATTCCGGCCGCGTCGACCCCGGTTGAGATGGTCGGGCTCGCGCCAGCCGCGATCGGAGACAGCGGTCGGGAGTCGCTGCTGACCCTCGCGAACCTCGTCACCACAGCTCTCTTCGCCGCGGACGGCACTACCACCGCCGAGGCGGACGCGGCGTGGTTCCACGAAAAACACCTGCGTACCCGGCTGCGGCGGGCCGTGCCGGCACACCGGCGGATGATGGGACGGCTCGCGCCGAGTCGGGTCGTCCGAGGCGGGAGACATCGATGATCTCCGGTTACGAGTCCTTCACGGCGATCGCGCAGGGCGGGTTCAGTACCGTCTACTCCGCCTATCAGGTCGGCCTGGACCGCACTGTCGCCATAAAGGTGATCAATGCTGATCTTCGGGACTCCGCAGCGGAACGGCGGTTCAGGAGAGAATGCCGGGCAACCGGGCGCCTTACCGGTCATCCGCACATCATCACGATTTTTCAGACCGGCGCGACCCAGGAGCGGCGTCCGTTCATCGCCATGCAGTATCTGGCCCGCGGCTCAGTTTCCGACCGGCTCCAGAAGGCCGGGCCGATGCCGGTGCACGAGACCCTTCTCATCGGTGCGAAAGTCGCCGGGGCAATGCACGCCGCGCACGGCGCTGGAATCATCCACCGGGATGTCAAGCCCGGCAACATCCTGCTCAGTGATACCGATGAACCGGTTCTCAGTGATTTCGGTATCGCCAGCCTGACGGGCGTGGAAGGGTCTACGAGTCAGGAGGCATTCACACCGTCCTATACCGCCCCGGAAATCCTGCAGGGGGAAGAACCGTCGGTCGCGACCGACGTCTACGCGCTGGGCGCGACCCTGTTCACCATGCTGGCGGGGTCGCCGCCGTTCGGTTACCGACGGGGCGACAACCCGGCCAGCATCGTGCTACGCGCATTAACCCAGGACGTTCCCGCACTGCCCCGTGGTGACGTGCCCGAATCCGTGGAGAACCTGCTGCGGACGGCGCTCGCGCGCGACCCGGCGAAGCGTCCGCCCACCGCCGATTCCTTCGCCGCCGACCTCCGCCAGCTTTATGAACGCCTCGGTCACACCGTCCCGCGGATGTCGCCGGAACCGGTCGGCACACCCGAAGACGTTATGGCGCCTGCGGACGCTGCTTCGCCGGATGATGTCCGAGGGCAGGTCGGCCCGCCAGCGGATGCCCCCGCTACGCCCGAGGACCCGGCGCCCAATCCGGCTGGCGAGACAACCCGCTCCCGTCCGCGATCCCAAGCCGCACCGGCGGACCATTCGCCAGCAGGCCCTGTCATCGACTCCGATGGTGACCGCCACGAGAGCGGTCCGATGCAGGAGCGCACCGTTGTGCGGGAGCGCCGCCCGCCACGCCCGAAGCCTGCCGCAGAGCCGTCGGACGAGACCCGTGTGTCGAAACGGCGGCGGATTCTGTTGACGACAGGGATGGCCGCCAGCGCGATCATCGCGTTGTTCGTGGTGATGGCCGTTCGCGCTCCGCAGCGTCCCAACCCGACGTCGTCGCCGTCCCCCACACTGCTGTCCACGCCCGCGCCGATCACGTCCGCTGACCTTCAGGCCGCCCGGCCGAGCACTCCAGATGTCACCGACATGGGCACGGTCATCACGCTGAGGTGGCGAAACGGGTCGCGGCCCGCCAATCTGGTAGTGCAGACGGCGGCTCCGGCGGACTCACGTCAGGTACCGGTGCAGCCGTTGTCCGCTGGCGCGGCCGTCACCGAGATTCCTGATCTTGATCCCGCGCGGGGCTACTGCTTCCGGGTCGGCGCCGTGCTCGCTGTTGGTTCCTACGCCTGGTCGGACTACCGTTGCATCCGCGGCGCCACCCCACCCCGGCCCTGACCGCCACGCGGCCCGCCGGGGTGCGATTCCCCAGCTGCCGGGCGTTCCGGATCGATATCTTCAGGGTCGATCGGTCTCAGGACGGCAGTCGTCCTCAATAAACGATTCACTCGCAGGTCCGGAGCCGCTGGCGTTACGGGCAACCACGCTCCATGTCGGGTAGTCTCCATTTCCTCCGGCGCACGAAGGATAAGCATTGAAAGTGTCGCTGGCTTGGGTGGTCACATGCTGTCCAGCGAGTTGGCCGGAATAGGTGTAGTAGCTGACCACGTAATCTGTCACTACCTCACCTTGAGTGGATGTCGGTGGATCCCAGTTTATGTGAATGATCCTCGTTCCGTCGGCATTTTCACCTGCCAATATGTAGTAGCCGGAGCCTTGATATTGAATAGCTGCGCCGGGGGGTGGGCATTTGCCGAATGAAACGGTGGACGTGGTCTGTCCGCCGGGGCCGGTGGCGGTTGCAGTGTAGGTGCGCGGGCCACATGTGGTGAGCGCTGCGGCGTAGCTGGTCGGCCCGGTGGCGGTGACGGTTTCCCCGGCGTTCAGCGGTGTCACGGTGAGAGTGACCGTGCTGGTCGGCCCGCTGGTGGTGGCCGCGGTCACCGTTGCGGTTGTCTTCGGGCCGTTGCCGACCAGCGCTACGGACACGACCGGCTTCCCGGGTGGGGGAGTCGGTGTCGGGGACGGCGTGGGGGTCGGTGTCGGTGTTGGGGAGGCTGTGGCAGTCGGTGACGGCGCTGTCGGGTCGACCGTCGGTTGGATGTCGGGACGGCTCGGGCTGGGCGAGGGGCCCGTCACCGGGACTTGCGGGGTGTCCCGCCGGGGTGGGACGGCGATCGGTGGCTGAGATCGGGGGGCTTGGCTCGGCGGTACGACGACCTGCCTGGGCAGCGCCCGGGGCGGGGTGGTGGACGCACTTCCGGCGACGTCGGGGGTGTACTTCTCGACCTGTTGGGCCTGACCGTCCGGTCTGACCATGACGGCGTGGGAGCCGTTCTGGTCGTTTGCCCAGACCGTGCCGTTTCTGACGAAGACGGTGAGTTCTGCCGCCCCGGGTGTGACGGTGATCGGTGTTTCGAATCGGTTCGGGCCGGTCGCATAGACCAGTAGCCGCCCCTTGCCGCTGTCGGGCACGTACACCCGGCCGCCGGCCACGACCGGCGCGCCGAGCTGCGCCGAAGGATCCTGCGAACGCAGCTCGACCGTCCGCACCGTGCCCGCGGTGAGGTCCGCCAGCAGCATCGTGGTCGTTGTGTCGACGATAAGCGGGAGCAGATGGCCGTCGACGGATGGTGCCACGAGCAGCTTCCGCCCCGACCCGGCCGGCGGAGGTAGCCGCAGTTCCGGTGCCGCCCGTCCGTCGCGTACGGGTATCAGGGCCGGGGTGGTTGCGTCGACTGCGACCGGCATCCCGTCGGCGATCGTCATCGATAGCTGGCCATCGGGCCTGGCGACCGGGACTGCCGCCCCCGCGATGCCCTGATGGACCGGGACGAGCTGCCCTTGTGCGGGTAGGGCCACCCACAGTGTGCCGTCGGCGGTCAATCCGGCGTCGCCGATCGGGGAACCGAAGGCGACCGGTGCGCCGAGTACGTCCAGCGTTGTCGGGTCGATCCGGTTGACGCGTCCGGCGGGTTTGTCGATGACATACGCCTGGCCGGCGCCCGCGACGACGGTGACGCCAGGCCCGAAGGTCTGCTGCACGGTGACGGCCAGCCCGGCCGGGTCGATGCGGCTGACCTGCCCGGTGTCGGTGTCGGTGACCAGCACGCTGGACCCGTCCTGGGCGACGGTGAGGTGATGTCCCTTCGCGCCGTTGATGGTCACGCTGGCGTCCGCTCGCCCGGACGGCCCGTTGATGTGGGAGACGATTCCCTTGGTGCCGCTGGCCAGCCAGGCGCCGACGTCGTCCAGGTGCAGGACCGCCGAGCCGGCGCTCTGCCCGAGGACGAGAACGGTCGATCCGCCGCCGAGCAGCAGGGCCAGCGAGACCGCGATCGACCCGCGTGCCCGGGACCGGGCGAACCACGACCAGGTGAACCAGGAGGGCAGCCGCCAGCGGGTCAACCATCCCCTGAGAGTTGGCCTCACCGCCATCCCCCTCCGGGCGTGGCCGACGTGCACTCGACGTCAGTATATGGCGACTTTCCGCCCTATCGTCCCCGCACGATCGTCATCGTCCGGTCGCAACCAGCCCGGATCGGGGACAGGGCGCTCCTACACTCCGTCTTATGAGGGTCCGGCTCGTCGCCCGCCGTCCCGCTTCGGCCGCGCCGTGCTGAGGCCCGCCGACGTCCTGGTCGTACCGGGTCCACCGCCGCGTGCGGCCCTCGAACTCCGCCGTGACGTGTTCGTGATCGAACAGGCCGTGCCGCCGGACCTTGAGGACGACGGGCGGGACGACGACGCCGACCACGCGATCGTCGTCGACGATGCCGGCCGGGCCCTGGCGACGGCCCGGCTGCTCGACCCGGGCTACGGGTCGGCTTCGCCTGACGACCGCCGGGGTGCCGATCCCCATCTCGGCGAAGGTCCGGCCGAGCCGAGCGGAGTGATCGGACGGGTCGCCGTTCGCGCCGAGCTGCGCGGGCGTGGTCTCGGGCGGGCCGTCACCGTCGCGCTCGAACACCGCGCCTCAGAACGAGGCCTGCCCGCGGTGGAGCTGCATGCCCAGGTGGCGGCCGAAGGTTTCTACGCCGCAGGCGGCTACCTGCCCATCGGTGGACGCTTCATGGAGGCCGGGATCGAACATGTGGCGATGCGCAAGGAGCTCCTACCCGGCCTGCGGTGGGTGCGCGATGCTGACGGCCCGGCGTTGGAGCGGCTCGTCGGTACCCGCATCGATGTCGTTATCGGGCTCGGTTTCGACTGTGCGATCGCCCTCGATGTGTCGGCCTTCGTCGCTTTGCATGATCATAAAGATGCCGACGTGATGGAACTGATGTCACTGTACGTCGCGGCGGTCGCCCGACGGGATATGCGTATTACCGGCCGGTCGGTTTGGACGAAATCCGCAGGCCGGACCGGACTGTGATAACCCAGACTTGACGGCCAACAGGACAGGAGACACCCGTGACCTTGAATGGCGAGGCGGAGCAGGTTCGCCAGCTCACCCGGCAGGTGCTTGCCGATCACGCCGGCAGCGACGAGCAGGCGTTCCTCGCCGCGCTGTTCGACGCGGGCCTCGCGTGGGTGGCCCACGCACCCGGCGACGGTGGTCTCGGCCTGCGACCCAAACTCCAGGAAGTGATCGACGCGGAGCTGGACACGGCCGGACGGCGGCCGGACTGGCTGCGCAACCCGATCGGTATCGGCATGTGTGCGCCGGTCATCGCCACGTTCGGCCGGCCCGACCAGCGCCGGCACCTACGTCCGATCTGGACGGCGCAGGAGATCTGGTGCCAGCTGTTCAGCGAGCCCGGCGCCGGCAGCGACGTGGCCGCACTGGCCACCCGGGCCGAGCCCGACGGTGAGCACTGGATCGTCAACGGCCAGAAAGTGTGGACGTCGCTGGCGCACCGCGCCCGCCACGGGCTGCTGCTGGCCCGCACCGACCCTGACGTTCCCAAGCACGCCGGGATCACCGCATTCCTGCTCGACCTGGCAAGTCCGGGTGTCGAGGTCCGGCCGTTACGGCAGATGGACGGCAACGCCCACTTCAACGAGGTGTACCTCACCGACGTGCGGGTGCCGGACACCAACCGGCTCGGCGAGGTCGGCGCCGGCTGGAAGGTCGCGGTGGCCACTCTGCTCAACGAGCGGGTCTCCATCGGCGGCGTTGTGCCGCCACGCGGATCGGGGCCGCTGGCCTATGCGATGGCGGC
>NZ_CAUVXG010000007.1:22566-41752 GCF_963555885.1 Protofrankia sp. Cr2 | reverse complement strand
GGCGGAGCGCGTCCTGGGGCTACCCGCGGAACCGCGTGCGGATCGCGACGTGGCATGGAGCAGTCTTCCCCGGTGATCTGCCGGACCGGCCGTTGCATCGTCTGATAAGAGGCTGGTGCGGCTGATCTATTGATAACCGCGGATCTGGCAGAATGCGTGCGCCAGCTCGCCGTTTCTCGCGTCCCACAGTTGACCTCTGGTGGCTGTGGCGATTGCCTGCATCTGCGACTCCGCGGCCTCGCCGAACAGGATCGGAAACACCGGTATCGGCGTAGCGCCGGACCGGGAGGCGACAAAGGCCTGGAAGTCGGCCAGCGAGCGGCCACTGTTGCTCTCACCGTCGGTCATGAGCACGATACTGATGAAGCGGTTCTGGTCGGATGCACTGTCGAGCACCTTGTACGCGCTGACCAGGCTGTCGTACACCGCGGTGTCACCGCCGGCATGCAGACCGGTGATGGCCGTCCGGACGGCGTCGCGGGACGGCTGTGGGTTCTGCTCGTCGATGGTGAAAGCCAGCGGTTTGGCCGGGGTCTGGTTGAACGGCAGCAGGATGACGTCCTCGCGGCTGCGGAAGCGGCAGTACTGGCCGGACAGGGAGGTATCCGCGCCGGTCAGGCCGTTAAGTGCCTGCTGCAGGGCGTTCAGTCGTGCACCGGCCATCGACCCGGAGACATCGAGGACGTAGGCCGTGCGCGAGGGGCGCCGGATGCGGTCGAAGTAGGCGGTGAGCAGCGCGTCGATGGCGGATCTGGTGCCCGGGAAGGGGAGCTCGACGAGCCCGTCGGGTAGTCCCGGTGGGAGCGGGACGCCCGGCACCGCGGCCCGCCGCGCGGTCCGTTCCGTGATCGTTCGCTGCACGTCGGGCGTGCGCAGGTAGTCGGCCAGCCGCTGGTGCGCCGTGCGGGCGGCGTCGCCGACGCCGGCGAGGAGGGTGAGGGGGTAGTCCGCGCTGACCACGCCGTCCGTGGGATACACGAGCACGAGCGGTTCGGGCAGCTTCCGGGTCCGGTTCACGGCCACCAGGGACGCCTCGTAGTTGATCAGTCCGTCCAGCGCCGGGCCGGGGTCGGCGCCGAGGTTCCTGCGCAGGAACGCGTCGGTGAGCCAGCCCGACGAGCCCGCGGTCAGCCGCTGGGCCGCGAAGAATCCGGTGAGTGACGCCGAGACCCGTTCGATCGCGGCGGCGTCGAGGACCCGGCCGCTGCCCTCCAGCGCGGACGCGACCGCGACGAGCGCGGAGAAGCCGGTGTTCGACGCGGCCGGATCGGTCATGGCGAAGGTGAACTCACCGCGTTTCGCGGCGTCGGCGATGTCCGACCAGGTCACCGGCGTCCTGTCCCAGCCCAGGCGCCGTGCCACCGGTTCGCGCAGCCCGAGCACCACCGGGGAGCCCATGATCCGCGGCGACGTCGCGAGCCGTTGCCTGGCCGCCGGGATGGTCTCCATGTACCGGGTGGAGGAGAACCACACCGCGTCGTAGACGCCGTCGGCGCGACCCTCGGCGACGGTCTGCGCCCCGTCCAGACTGCCGGCGAAGGTCATCTTCACCGTGACGCCGGTGGCTTTGGCGGCCTCGTCGAGAATCGGCTGCATGTCCGCCAGCTCGCTGCCGGCGAGTACCCGAAGGGTCGTGGGCGGGCCGGGCGTGACCCGCACCGTGGACGGCGCGCCGGTCGGCGTGCCGCTCGGGCCGACCGAAGGGTTACTCGACGTGCATGCGGCAGCGACGAACACGGCGGTGACAGCCACGGCGACGGCGACGGCGATGCGCCTCATCGGATGGGAACCCATCAGGCACACGGCCGAGCGTTTGCCTCAGTCGATTTGAGGGAGGCGATCATACTTTCCAGTACTTCGAAGGACGGCGACCCGACGCTGTCGACTGGTGCCCTGCGGCTGCTGATCGGCTGGTCGGTGGCCCGCGCCGGGCGGAAGCCGTGCTCCGCGGCGAGGTGTGCGAGCTCCGGGTCGTCCCGCAGCACCTGCCCGACCCGGCGGCCGGCGTCGTCCAACGGGATCAGCGTGTGCTCGGAGTAGACGGTGGGCCGTGGATACAGCAGCACCATGTCGGGCGTGAGGTCGGGCTTCTGCCCCGGAGCCTCCGCTACGAACTGGGCCTCATAGATCAGCGCCATCGGGATCCGTCCCATGCCGTCGACGAGGTAGCGGTCGAACAGCACCTGGCTCGTGTCCGGCTTTTCTCCTTGATCGATAACCAGCCGGCACAGATCGGGCAGCACCTTCTGCACATCCTCTGCCGTGGTCACCACGGGACCGCCGTTGGCGACCAGCGATGCAATCGACAAGAACATGATCGCGGAATTGGAATCCTGCGGATCGGTCGTCATGAGTCGCACCGCCTTGTGCCACCTCGTCTTGGGGTTGTCGTTGCCTGGCAACTGATCCCAGAGAACGCCCTTGCGAGCGACGGCGAGCAGCGCCTTGACGTCCACGACCATGCTGCCGTCCGAGGCGGGCTGGACGATGGTGGCCTTGGTGAGCACGTCGACGACATCTTTGAACGTGGCCACGGTCATCGGTGAGGAGAACGGCCTGAAGCTGTCGGTGATGGCCAGCTCGTTCATGATTTTCTTTGCGGTTGCGGTGCTGCCCGGGAACGCGAAGCCGTAGCCGTCATGGTCGGGGCGTTTGAGGGCGTTGAGCATCTCGCGTGACCCGCTTGCATCGACGGTGACGCTCAGGCCGGCGCAGGCGAACCGCGCGCTCACCCGCTGGTCCTCGAAGAACGCCTCCTTCTCCGATCCGATGACTCCGCGTACGGCGGTGAGCGGGCCAGCCGCACACGACGCCGACGACGATCCGTGGGGCTTAGCGATCACAACAACGGTGACCACGACGATGAGCGTGACGCTGGCGACAAGGAAGGCAAGTCTGATGAACAGACGGTTTCCGCGCGATCCGCGCTGTGCCATCACGACGTCGTGCCACCGATACCGGACGTGAGCAGCCGCGCGTGCGATGGCACCAGCGTGGTGCGTGCACGGCACGACATTCCCTGCGGCGTCCGCATGGCCAGGCCCCCCAACCCTCCTGCCGGTGACCGCTATTCCGGCGAAACCTTACCGCCGCGACAGCGGGGACCCACCGGGGCCGGCGTCGCGCGTGGGATTCGACGGCTGCGCCCCTGTCCGCTCATCCGGTTCCGGATCGGCGGTCCAGCCCCGCACAGCGAACGCAAGGAATATCCCCGCGGCGGCCAGAGCCGGCCAGACCCACGCCAGTGTCGGGCCGTCGACCCGGCCGACCAGGAACAGGACGAGTGCGACCAGAGACCCGGCGCCGCCGCCCACGATGGCCGGCAGCAGCACCCCTGTTCCGCTGCCTGTCCTGCCGCCTGATCCGCCGGTTGTCCCGCCGCCTGCGGCTGGGACAGGACCGGGTACGGGTACGGGTATGGGTACGGCCGGCGAGTCACGCGGCGGCCACGGCAGCACGGTCGCCGGTTGGGTGACCGTGTCCTGCGCCCACGCATCCCGCATCGGAACCCCGGGCACGGCCCCGGCCGGCGCCTCAATCGTTGCGCGGGCCGCCGCGGCGAGCTCCCCGGCCGACTGATAGCGATCGTCGGGGTTCTTTGCCAGGCCCTTGGCGACCACGGCACGCAGCCCGGCCGGCAGGCGATCCGACAGCGGTTCCGGGTCATGGAGCACCTGCGCGACCAGCACCATGGCCACGTTGTTTCCCACGAACGGTCTGCGCCCGGCCAGGCACTCGTACAACACGACAGCCAGTGAGTACACGTCGGCCCGATGGTCGACGGTGCCATTCGCGAGCCGATCCGGTGCCATGAGCCGTTCCGGCGCTACGTAGTGCGGCGTCCCGACAAGTTGCCCTATGCGGGTCACCGGTGGCGCACCGCTGGTGTCGATCGGCTGCGCGATGCCCCAGTCGAACAGCCAGGCGTGATCGGTATTCGGTCGCGCACCGGCTTTCAGGAGAATGTTGGACGGTTTCACGTCGCGGTGGCGCAGTCCCTTGCGGTGTGCGGCGTCCAACGCTGCGGCGATCTGCTCAACGATGGCCACCGCTCGTTCCAGTGACAGCGGGCCGTTCCTGATCACGGTGGCCAGGTCGGTGCCGTCGACGAGCGGCATCGCGATGTACGGGGTGTCGGCGGTCGAGTACTCGAAAACCGGCAGCACGTGCGGATGATCTATTTGCGCGGCCAGCTGGCACTCCCGGCGGAATCGCTCCGCGAGCTCCGGATCACTCAACGCCCGGGTCGACAGCAACTTCAGCGCGACTTTCCTGTTGTGCCGAGGGTCGAACGCGACATACACCTCGCCCATGCCGCCACTGCCGAGACGCTTGATGAGCTCGTATGGGCCGACCTGGTTGGACACCGATCACCCCTGGCTGGGCGAGGCCGTCATGACGCCAGAGATGATACGGCCACGGACCCTGCGCAGGCGGCGGTGGTGTTGCGCTGCCTCCTCGACGCCAGTCGGTCACGCAGCTGACAACGAGGTCACCATCGCCAGGACGTTGATCGAAAGTGACCGGGATGTCCATCTCGGCACACCTCGGAGGCGGACCGGCCGTGGTCGGGCGACCGGCGCCATGAGCCGCGTCGACGGTCACCGTTCGCCCTTCCTGGAAAGGCCTTCCGACCTATTTACCGGTCGCCGTCTCATCTCGGCTTGAATCCATCGTGAAAGCGCCATGTTAGGGACGTGTAACAATTCTGTCTCGCAATATCCCGGGCGACCGGACGGCGATTCCTCCGTACGTCCGTCCGCCCAGCTCACCGGGCATCCAGGCCTTCACAACACCGGTCGGTGCCCATAGCAGACGGTGTGCCCGGGGTTGACAGGGTCATTCAGCCGCGTGATTCAGACCTCACAGATTCAATTTTCGCTGCGTATAGCCGGGCCGTGCGATGGACTTGTGCTAGGCACGAGAAGAGCGAAAGAAGGCCGAGGGCCACATGAATCCGCAGTCGTTCACCACGTATAGCGCCAGTCAGACCACTGACGTCGTCCTCATAGGCGCGGGAGTCATGAGCGCCACACTTGGTACCCTGCTGCACAGACTCCAGCCGGACTGGTCGATTGATGTGTACGAAAGACTGCCCGGGGTGGCCGAGGAGAGTTCGGATCCATGGAACAACGCGGGTACAGGTCACGCGGCACTGTGCGAGCTGAACTACACCAGCGAACTTCCGGACGGCACCATCGACGTGCGGAAGGCCATCAGTATCAATGAGCAGTTTCAGGTTAGCCGCCAGCTCTGGTCGCATCTCGTGGAAGACGGGACGATCGGCGATCCGGAAACATTCATCAACTCGATGCCGCACATGACATTCGTCCAGGGGGCTGCGGACGTCGACTTCCTCCGGCGGCGATACGAGGCATTGCGGGCCGAGCCGCTCTTCGCCGCCATGGAATTCAGCGATGATCCGGCGGTGATCCAGCGTTGGGCGCCATTGCTGATCGAACAGCGCAAGCCCGGTGAGCCGATCGCCGCGACCCGCGACATATCCGGAACCGACGTGGATTTCGGCTCCCTGAGCCGGCAGCTGTTCAGGTCACTGGAGTCGTCCGGGGTGCGGATACATCTCAATCAGGAGATCAAGAGCCTCACTCAGGCACCGGACGGCACCTGGCGGTTGCGGGTCCACCACCGGACGAGCGGGAAGACGAAGGACGTCACCGCGCGGTTCGTCTTCGTCGGCGCGGGCGGTTGGGCGCTGAAGGTACTGCAGAAGTCAGGTATACCCGAGGCGTGCGGATTCGCTCTGCTGCCCATCAGCGGACAGTTCCTCCGCACCGACAACCCGGCGCTCGTCGCCCGCCACCAGGCGAAGGTGTACGGCAAGGCGCCGATCGGTGCACCACCGATGTCGATGCCGCACCTCGATACCAGAGTCGTCGACGGAAAGGCATCGATCCTGTTCGGCCCCTACGCCGGATCGAGCCCGAAGTTCCTCAAGAACGGCTCCATCTTCGATCTGCCGAAGTCCATCCGTCGGCACAATATCATTCCGTTGATCGCGATGGCCAGGGACAACATCGCCCTGGTCGCGCTGTTGGTGAACGCGCTGACGGCGACCCGGAAGAAGAAGATCGACGAACTCCGGAAGTTCGTCCCCGGTGGTACCGCCAGGGACTGGCGGATAATCACGGCCGGCCAGCGTGCGCAGATCGTCAAGAAGGACCCGAAAAAAGGCGGTGTCCTCCAGTTCGGAACCGAGGTCGTGGCTTCCGGGGACGGCACCATCGCCGGTGTCCTCGGTGCCTCTCCCGGTGCGTCTACGGCGGTTCCGATCATGCTTGATCTGCTCCGGCAATGCTTCCCCGACCGCTACGATAAATGGCAGCCAGCGCTGGGTGAGTTGATCCCCACTTTTGGCCGGAGACTCTCCGACAATCCGGAACTCGCGGTCCACACTATGGCGACGACCGCGAAGACCCTTCGCCTTACGGAGATTCCCCGACCCCTTCCGGGCCGCTCCCTGGGCTAGGCAAGCTGGCCCTGGCTGGCCCTGGCTGGCCCTGGCTGGCCCTGGCTGGCCCTGGCTGGGGTCGCTCGGCCGTCGGCAAGATCGGCGCGAGTTTGTCCATGTGTACGCTTTTCGGGCCGAAAAGCGTATCTAACGACAAACTCGCGCCGATCATCGTTGGGTGGGTAGGGGACGACGGGTTTGATCCGTACCCCGTGATCTGCCCGGTCGCGGCGGGCGGATCGGGCCAGGCTGGCCGCCCAACCGTCGGCGGTCAGGTTGTAGTCCTGCTTGGCGCCCAGGTGGGCTTGCCCAACTGAGACCACACCCGTCGGTAGCCGTGACGGTGCCCTGTCCGTGGGTATTCGTTGAGAACTGTCGTGTATTCTCAGCATCAGATATTTCTGATCTTAAAAAATTCTGCAGGCGCGACAGGAGATGGCCTGGTCGCGCATCTCGACACACGTTCTCACGGCCCAGCCGGTAGTCGCGTTTCCAAAACATCAGCCGCCGACGGCCCTGCTCATGATTGAGGGCCGACGCGGTTGCGGGGCTGCATGGCACACGAGCGAAGATTTTTGGGGGAAGTCAGTGCTCATGAAGGTCATTATGTTTATGAAGTTCATCAGGAATTTTCTTGTCCTGTTCGTCGCGGTTGTCGCGCTTACCGTCGGCGGCGGGCTTGTTACCGGCACGGCTGCTTGGGCTGCGACGACTGGTGGGGTGTCCGGCACGGTGGTCGCCGCGACCGGTGGCGCCCCAGTGTCCGGAGCGACCGTTTTCCTGCGCCCGCGTGCAGGGGGTCCAGGTGGGGGCACGGCGGGCACCGCTTCGGACGGGAGTTATTCGATTACCGGTCTGGCAGCAGGGACCTACGCGGTGTCCATCCGGGCCGTCGCCCCGTATGTACATAACTATGACGCTGGCGATGTCACGATTCGATCAGGCGCGGTGAAGTCAGGACGGACGCTGAAGCTCCAACTTGGTGGCAAGATCAGTGGTCTGGTCACCGACTCGGTTACCGGCGCGCCCATTCCCAACGCCAAGATCTCGGCATGCGTGGACGAGGGTGACCAGTGCGGTGACGCATCGACCGATACCCAGGGTCGGTACACCCTCACTACTCTCGTTGGCCGTGAGGGTGACACGGAAGGATTGTTCACCGCTGACTACATGGTCATGATTGACGCACCTGGCCATGCCCGGCTGTGGTGGGGGTCGACGACGCCATCGGGGTACCCCGGCGCGCTCGTCCACGTGAAAGCGGGCAAGACCACGTCCCATATTGATGGACACATGAAAGCAGCACACTAGCAGTTCACTAGGGTGCCGATCCGGTAAATTTAGGAGATCCGCGGCGGCCCGGTGGCCTGGCTGCACGATGACTACCGGTGCGCTGGGCGTACCTGTCAGGTCCGGTACCTGTCAGGTCGCCTAGCGGTCGGAAAACCGACTCGTGTTTTGTTGCCGCGGTGTTTTATCGTCTCTGTGGGGACCATCGGGCATGGTGGTCCAGACCATGCCACGGGGGCGGATCATGCGTCGATCGATCAGTGATCGGTTGTTCATTTATTGGCCATTCAGCCATCGGTTGTTCGGTAATCGCTCATTCGGCGTTGGGAAATCCGTAGGATCGGCGCTCGCGCTGACGTTGCTCCTTGTCGGCTGCGAATTGGCGGGCACATACCAGCCGCCGCTTCTCCCGTTCGAGCTCACACTTGCCAGTGATGGGTCAATTACCTGGAGTGCTAAATCGGAGATTGTGACTCCGCTGGGAACTTTCGGTGTTCAGACGTCCGGGTCGAAGAAGATTCAGGCCCCGCCGGGCGGCACCCTGCTCGTCGTCCGACACCCGATCCGCGGCGTTGCCATGGACAGCGTGTTCGGCATCCACGTTGCGGACAAGCTCCGCTTCCTTACGGACGGCGATTCCGCCATCACGACCAACCGGAACGTGGTCACGTTGAACCTCCGGAGCAACGTGCACGGCGTCCGGATCCAGAACGTCCAGCAGGTGAAGTCCGCGCCGCAGTACGCGACCCAGCAGGTGAAGGTGCTGCCGCCCGCGCCGAAGGCCGCTGCGCCCACGGCATCGCCGACCGGCCCCGGTTCGTCTTCAGCGTCACCGACTGTGGGCGCATGCCAGCCCGCGCCCACACCGATACCTGCGCCGAGCGCGCCGTCGCCGGCATCCTGCGCAGTGTCGACGATCGTACCGTCCGTGGATCCGAGCAAGTCTGCGGCGGCAACGCCTTCTCGGACACCGTCGGCAACACCGGCGGCAACGCCGTCAGCGGCTCCGGCCGCGACTCCGTCGAAGGCGCTGAGCCCGACGTCGGCCGGGTCTACACCAAAGCCCCCGGTTCAGGCACCGACCCTAACGGTTTCGACGGGCCACGCCACGGCTCTGCTGTCATGACGCGACGGCTTGGTGCCACGGACCTTGGCGCGGCGGCGACGGTCAGTCGGCCTTCGGCGGGTGCGGCGTGGCGGCCGCGAGCAAGGTGGTTGATGTCCGTGGCCACGGGTGCGGTGCGGGTCGCAGCCGCCGCCAGTCATACGGCGGGTGCCCCAGTTTCGGGTGCCGCCGGTCGTAGCGGAGGGCGCCGAGCCAGGCCAGCACGCAAACACCGATGAGGGCTTTCGCGGCGGCGCCGGTACCGGTATGTGTGGCGGCGGTCACGCCGGCCATGGACGCGGCAATGGCAAGGTAACCCAGTACCGGATAGATCAGAAGCTGATGCCACACCTTGGTGGGGGCGCTGGCCTGCGCGGGCAGGAAGTAGCCGCTGTGGACCTCGTCCCACCACTGCCACAACCCGAGTACCAGGCAGGTGACGACGACGCAGACAGCCCCGGCACCGCTGATCAGGCTCGCTACGGCGGTCGGTGGGGTGCCGTGGGAGATGCCGGTACCGATGCCGATGGCCACAGCGAGCAGCGGGTCGCCGTAGATGAACGCGACGAACTGCTCCCGCGGCCGTAACCAGCGCTGTTCGAGGGTACGCGCGAGCAGTATCGGGATTCCCGGGCTGATCGCGAACGCGGTCACGGCGGCTACGAGCGGCCCGTGGGACAGCGGTACCCCGAGCCATGGCAGCCAGCTGGCCGTCAATTGTGCCCCGCCGCGCCGGTGATGAGCCGGTCGACGGTGGGATCGGTGAAGAAGTCGGCGTTGAGTCGGGCGAATGCTGACACTTCAAGCAGGTTCGTGTTGCGTTCGTCGGGCGCTGCGGCCGGCGGATTGCGTCGGTGCAGGAGCTCGGACTCGATGTGGGCGACCACAGGCCTGCGATCGGCCGTGAACTGGGAGACGACCCGTTTCGAGACGTTCGCGGACCGTGCCACCTGCGGCTCGCGGAAGTGGTTCAGCATGGCCCGCCAGATGATCAGGTCGGTTGGTCGGCGGATGAGCTGGTCCAGCAGGGGTGCGGCGCGTTTGTACGGGCGGGCCGCGGTGTCGTCGGCGCGGTGTCCGCCCTGCGCTGCCTCGACGGCCCGCAGCAGCGGCCCGCGCCCGGCGCTTTTGGGTACGACCGTCCACGTCTCAGGGAAGAACCTGAACACGGCCAGGAGGAACAGCATCCTGTTGTCTTCGTCGACCGAATGCACGATGCTGGGAATGCCGTGCGTGGACAGGACCTCGAAGGCAGCCAGGCCGCTTTCGCGGGTTTCCTTACCGTAGTGCAGGTCGACCAGCGCGAGTTGAAAGTCGCCGTCCCGGTCGAGTAATGCGGCCAGTTCCATGGGATTACGGACGCCGACCACCTCGACATCACGGTCAGCCTCCAGCGCGCGGGCGACCTCGGTCTCCGCCATCAGAAGGTCGTCGACAACAAGGACACGCATGGTCATACCCTTTCCAGAACCCGGCTGTATGGCGGTCCCGAACTCGGCTGCGGCGAACGCCAGCGCACGTTCACCGTGGCTCCCGTATCCGGACCTGTATCCGTATCCGTATCCGTATCCGTTCCCGGACCTGTATCCGGACTTTCAACCGCATGTGCGCTCGCACCGTTGAAAAACGCGATGCGTCCGCCGTAGCGATGGATCTCCCACTGCAGGACCCGCAGGCTGCCGGCCGGATCAGCCAACGCGTCGGCCGGCATGCCCGGACCGTCGTCACGGACCTGGACCTCGACCCAGGGGCGAACATCGTCCGGGATAGTGGTCACGAACACTTCCACCTGCTGCGCACCGGCTTTGAAGGCGTTGGTCACCAGATCGGCGATGACCCGGCGGGCCAACTGGTAGTCGGTTCCGGACAGCACCAGGTCGGCGCTGCCGTCGGCCAGCCGGCAACGTCCCCGCATGCCGTCCGGCAGAACTCGCACCAGGGCGTTCCATAGCGTGGCGAACAGGCGTGGGCCCGGTTCCTCTGTGCCCCGGAGCAGTTCCAGGCGTGCCTCCTCGACCACCACGAGCAGGTCCCGGACGAGCGCGCGGACCTCAGCCTGGTTCGGCTGTGGCGCCTCGACGGTGTTGGCGACGATCCGGACGGCATTCTTGATGAGGCTGTGCAGGTCCTGCGCGACACCTTTGCGGACCGCATCCTCCGCATCGCGGACGGTCTCCGCGGCGGCGGCGAGTATCTGGTCGAAACACACCCACACGATCTGCAGGAGCAGTGGGCTCAGCCCAAGCGACACGCGCAGCACCGCCGGGACCGCGGCCAGTTCCGTTGTCCACGATACGGCGATGATCAGAAGAACGAGGCTGCTGGCGCCGATCGGTATCAAGCGGCGGAGCACCACGAGGAACGGTGCCGGCGGGCCGGTGCTGCGGTCCGGGCCGACGATCACCGGGACAGGCGGTGCGTACCAGCCCGCATCCAGCACGATGTTGAGAAACAGCATCCAGGTGAAGCTGACGAGGGCGAGCAGAGCCACTGATCGAATGGCAGGCGACAGTCCCGGTACGGCCCACGGGCCGGCGAACAGCAGTCCGGCGTTGAGGGCTCCGAACGCCTCCAGCAGCCCCGGGAGGTCGACCTTGGCATGACCCCGTGCCTGGAACAGGTGGTCGGCGAGCCAACGCAGGCCCGGTATCCGTTCCAACACCGCCACCAGATGGGGGCGGGCGTGGATGAACGCCATCGGGCAGCCCACCGTGATGATCACCAGCTGGCCGGCTCCCCGCGGGAGCTGGGTTGCGGGTAATCGCGCGGCTGCGGCCCACAACAGCGCGACGCAGCCGAGCCTGAGCCATGACGTCGTCCGGTGTTGTGCATCGTCCACGGCCCGGACAGCGGTCGCCCAGACCACATCCGAACGGTCGGTGCGCACAGCACAGTCTCCCCGTCGTCAGGACCAGTGGCCCGAATGATTCTGCACGATCACAGGCTGGTACCAGGGAAAACTTCGCGCGTTCCCGACGGGGCACGCGCCCAGCCGGTGCCCAGCCGGTGCCCAGCCGGTGCTCAGCGCGACATGGCCTGGTAACGACGGACGCTGAGTGACGCGAAGAGCGCGACGAGGACTGTGACCCAGATCAGGGTGGCCAGTACCGGGTGCTTCGTGGGGAAGCCGCTGCTGCCGAAGGGATTCGGGTTACCGAACAGAACCCGCATCGCGGCGGTCAGGGCGCTCACCGGATTCCATTCCGCCACCGGCTGTAGGACGCCGGGCAGCGTCTGGATGGGGACGAAGGCGTTGGACAGGAACGTGATGGGGAAGATCGCGGTGAACGCCACCTGCTGAGCGACCTCGACGGTCGGCACCAGCAGCCCAAGCCAGACACCGATCCAGGCCATCGCGTAGGCGAACAGAAGCCCGAGGGCCACCGCCGCGAGGAAGCGGACGGGTCCGTCGCGGACCCGCCAACCCACGGCAAGGCCGGAGATCATGAGTACCGCGAGGATCACGGCGTTGTAGACGACGTCGGAGACGGTGCGCCCGGTCAGGAAGGCCGAGCGGGCCATCGGTAGCGAGCGGAAGCGGTCGATCAGACCTTTGGCGAGGTCATCGGTGATGCCGACGGCGGTGGTCGCAGCCGCGAAGGTCAGCGTCTCGGCGATGATCCCAGCCATGACGTATTCGCGGTAGGAGCCGCCTCCCGGCAGCGGGATCGCCCCGCCGAACACGTAGGAGAAGAGCAGTACGAACATCACTGACTGGAGGATCGCGACGATCGCCAGCTCGGGGATGCGTGGGATCCGCTTCAGGTTGCGCCAGGCGACGATCAGAGAGTCGGCCACTACCGACGCGCTGGCGGCGGGTGCACGCAGTCTCCAGCGAGATCTCCGGGATTGCGTAGATGGATGATCGTGTGTCCGTCGGCCCGGGTACGCGGGGTCTACGGGGTTTGTCACGAGGCCCTTCTCGCACCTGTATCAATCGTCTCATTGCCATTGCCATTGCCATTGCCATTGCCATTGCTATTGCTATTGCTATTGCCATCGGCGGACGGCTGCTGTGCGGCGTGGCCGGTGAGCCGGAGAAACACGTCGTCGAGGGTCGGGCGGCGCAGCCCGAAGTCATCCAGCACGATTCCAGCCTCGTCAAGGGCGCGAATAAGGGTGGTGAGCTTGCGCATCCCACCGTCGGCGGGCGCGGTCAGGCGTTTCGTCCGCTCGCCAACGGCGGTGTCAGCGCTGTCAGCGCTGTCAGCGGTATCGGCGGTATCGGCGGTGCAGTGGCGGGAGATGACGTCCCGGGCCCGGTCGAGGTCCGCCGGGTCGTTGACGACGATCTCGACCCGTTCGCCGCCGACCTGCGACTTGAGCTCAGCGGCCGTGCCGCGAGCGATGATCTTACCGGTGTCGACGACGGCGATGACGTCTGCGAGCGCGTCGGCTTCCTCCAGATACTGCGTCGTCAGCAGCAACGTCGATCCTTCACGGACGAGATCGCGGATGACGTTCCACATCGAAACCCGACTGCGTGGATCGAGACCGGTGGTCGGTTCGTCCAGGAACAGCAGCCGTGGGTGGCCGATGAGAGCCGAGGCGAGATCAAGGCGGCGGCGCATCCCACCGGAGTAGGTTTTGACGATGCTGTCCGCCGCGCCGGACAGCGCGAACTGTTCGAGCAGCTCGCCGGCGCGGAGGTGCGCGGTGCGGCTCGGCAATTGGTAAAGCCTGCCGAACATCCACAGGTTTTCGGCGGCGGTGAGGTTCTCGTCGACGGCGGCATACTGCCCGGACAGACCGATGAGCCGGCGCAGTTGCTGCGCGTCGCGCACCACGTCGTAACCGAGTACGGTCGCCCGACCGCTGTCGGGCCGCAACAGGGTGGCCAGGATGCGGACGGTCGTGGTCTTGCCGGCACCGTTGGGGCCGAGCAGACCGAGGACCGTGCCCTGCGCGACCTCCAGATCGAGACCGTCGAGCGCATGTACCGGGCCGGCACGGGTCGTGAACACCTTGGTGAGGGCCTGCGCACTGATAGCTGACACGAAGTGGCCTCCTTCCAGACGTCGGACAACCAACAGCGAGATCACAACCCGCTTACGCCCTGCGGTGCGTTGAGCCTCGTCTCCGGCCGCAGAGACTCAGTATCGGTCGATGCGGCGGAGGTCACCGGTCCACGCGCGTGCGGTTCGGTGCTCAGGCTCCCGTCAGGCTGTTCCGCCCGTGCAGGCTATGCTGCCGACCGGACTCGGAGGGACGAATGCGGGCACGGTGGGCAGCGGTGGCACTGGTGATCGTCGCGCTGGCGGCAGGGTGCGGCGGGGGATCGGCGGACCCTGAGGAGACGCCACCGCCGAACACACCCGGCTACCGGCTCGCCTTGCTCGACGGCGAGGCGGATCCCAGCTTGGCGACCATCCGGCGGTACGACAGCGCCATCCAGACGGTGGCGAGCGGATGCAAGGGCAGCGATGTGGAGGTGGCCAGGCTCGCACAGGAGTCACGGGAGGCGTTGACCAACGGAAAGGTTTTCGAGGACATCATCGTCATCCTCAGGGACGTCGCGGGCTACACGGCGGACGCCGCGGAATGCAAGACCGCGTTCACAAGCTATGTCGTTGTCCAGCTCAAAGCCGAAAACGATCCCAACTGAACAATGATCCCAACTGACCGGCGATAAAATGTCAGAAGATCAATAATAGGATGGACAGGACGGCACGCCGGGGATGGGTTCGTTCTGTCCGCCCTGGGACACCGCGGTCGCCGGCAGATACCCCCAGGCGCCGCTGTAGCCATAGGCGTTGGAGCTCCCGGAGTCGCCCTCGGTGTAGAGCCACCAGGTGTTGGTGTTTCCCTGGATGACAGGGTTCGACCGGCCCTGGTACTGGCATATCACCCATACCTTTGCGGCTGCGTACATGTATCCGCTGTCATCAAGGGCCTCCGCCGTCTGGTTGGCGCGGACGTTGGCGTAGACGGCCGAGCCCACGTAGGTACTGCAGGTGTAGAGGGTCGAGAAATGTCGTCCGGCGTAGTCGTTGATCGACCCGCTGCTCGCCGGACAGCTGCCGCCTGAGGCCGGTTGCGCTGGGGGGGCGGTGGAAGGGGCCGGCTGGGCAGGCTGGGCCGGAGCGGACGACACGCTCGGAGAGCTACTTGCCCGGGGCTGCGGTTCTGCCGGCCCTGCGGCGGGCTGACCTGCGGCGGGCTGACCTGCAGCGGGCGCCGCCGCGGCGGCCGACACCGGCGGTGGGAGCGAATCCGGGTTCGCCGGAGCCGCGTCTGTCGATCCAGGTCCGGTTTCCGTTCCCGTTCCCGTTCCGGAGCCGGTTGGCGCCGGGCTGATCGTGCCAGCTGCCGATGTCGGGTCATTTGAGGGCGCGCTATCGGTCCCGTCGGGTGTCGGTGGCGCCGCCATCGACGGGATGACGGATTTCACCGTCCGGGTCTGGGCTATGCCGGTACCCCCTCGCAGGACGGCAGTCAGAATCGCGATCACCACGAGTACGGTCGCCGCACCCGCGGCCGTAACCAGCCACGCGCGTCGCAGACGTCGGTGACCCGAACTGGTGTCCGCGGGTACCGGCGAGAGCGGTGGCATCGGTGCTTGCCGCGCCCGGGCTTTGGTGGGCGTGTCCACGGCCTCGCGGAGCCCGGGCGCCAACGGCGGCGTGTCCGAAAGGTACGGCGTGTGTGGAAGGCGCGGCGTGGCCGGAAGGCGCGGCGTATCGGGTTCCACGTCAGCTCCGGCTGGCACCGGTCGGGCCAATGGCTCGCTTCCGACGACGTCCCGCAAGGCGTTGAACGTCTCGACAAGGCTGACCGCGGTCGGGCGCTGTTGTGGATCGACCGACATCATGGACCCGATCAACAGCCGGAGCGGTTCTGCGACGGCCGGGTCGAGCTCCACGGCAGCGCCGGCGAGGATGCGGCGGATGAGCGTCGCGGGTCCGTCGCCGGCCTGGGCCGCGAACGGAGCCGTGCCGGTAAGCAAGGTGTACAGGGTTGATCCGAACGCGTAGATGTCGGCCGCCGGCGAGTAGCGCTGGCCGTCGAGCACCTCGGGCGCGCAGTGGACCGGTGTAAAGGCGTCAAGACTCACCGACTCCTCCGAGTCGGTGCGGATGCTCGCCACCCCGAAATCGCTCAGCACCGCGCAGCCATCATCGGAGACCAGAAGATTTCCTGGCTTGACGTCACGATGAGTAATTTTGGCATCATGCGCCGCAGCGACTGCGCAGGCGACGGATACCCCTACTCCGACGGTTTCCAGCACGGACAGCTGGTTGCCGCCATGTATCCGGTCCGCCAACGATCCCCGTGGGAAGTACTGCATCGCGATGAAAGGCCGGTCATCGGCGGTGGCGCCTGCGTCGTAAACGGTGATGACCTCTGGGAGGTGCGACAGGCGTCCGGATGCCTGGCACTCGCGGGTGAACCGGCGCAGCGCGTCCGCGTCCCCGAGGTTGGTGCCCAGAACCTTCATGGCCACCGTTCGCGCGAAACGTTCCTGGTGGGCGGTGTACACGGTGCTGAACCCGCCGGTCGCGATCCGCTGAAAATCCCGGTAACCCTCGATGGGCGGACCCGGTGAGCCCCCGCCTCTACCCTGGCTCGCTCGAACCCGCTCCACATGATCTCCTGGTGCTATGGTCGCAGCCGCGTCCGCTGTGACGCATGCCCGGTTGAATTCCACATCATAGGCGTGTGCCGCGAGCCATGAGTCGTTGGTGGTGCGCGGGAGGACGCGACGTATCGTGCGTTGTTTTGCAGCGGATCCACGCGGCCGCCGAGCACCCGAAATAAACGTGATCGCCTACCCTTCGGTTGCTGGATTGTCTCTCGTTGTTGCTTCCTGGTAGCGTGCCGGTCAGCGCTTTCAGGCGTCCCTGGTGCTGCCGGGCGGATGGCCGCCGCCAGCGGCTTCTGTCGGTGACCCTGGTTCTTGTGGCCGTCGGCCACCTGACGAAAGGTAAAGACGCGATGGCTGACGTCCATGTTGATTACGGAGCGTTGGAGCAGACGGCATCGAGGCTCACAGCCGGTCAGCACGAGATGGAAACCCAGCTGGCTCAGCTCAAGGGACTGATCGACAATCTGGTGACCAGCGGGTTCATCACCGATCAGGCGTCGGGGAAGTTCCACCAGTCGTATGAGCAGTGGAACACCGGTACCAGGAACGCCATCGCCGGGTTGGAGGGCATGGGCGGTTTCCTGAAGCTGGCTATTTCGAAGCATCAGGAGCTTGATGCCACGCTCAGCCAATCGGCCGGCGGCTGAGTAAGAGCGCCCGGCAGCAGGGGCGTGGATCAAGGAGTGGAGCTGGGGTGCGTAGATCGCGAGGCAGAGGAGGAAAGCACCCTGGTGTTGGGTGTCGACCGACGACAACGACGCGAGGTGCGTGCCGCGGCCCCGCGACGCCGCGTCCCTCTTGCCGGTCGCTCTAAAGGCCTCGATGGTATCGGCGATTTTCGGGTCGAGCGGTCGGGATCCCTGGGAGGCAGTGCGCTGCGGAACAGTGCTGAACGGCCGGCCGTTGCCGGGCTCTGCCCAGATACAACGGCATTGTAGGTAGAAAACGTCATCATAACGGCCGATTTTACCTACTGTCGGACGACATTCGGCCGAACGGTAGGTGGTTCCGGTCATCAGAACGGCCTCAACGACCTACGGACCCCGGCCCCGCCACCCGGATTCTGTTGACCGGCAGTATCAGGTGGCAAGCCGTGAAGCCTTTTGACCGGCACGACCATGCCACCCTGCTGCGGGATACGGCGGCGGTGCCGGGGGCCGGCTACCGGGGGGCGCCGGGGGCCGGCTACCGAGGTGCCGGTAGCCGGCTACCGGGCCAGATGCACCAGGGTGGTGGTGCGGGCGGTGGCGAGGTGGCCGCGGCCGGCCGGCGTGGCGAAGAACTGGTCGGGTTCCAGTTTGAAGCCGTGCTCGCGTGCCGTCACCGGCACGGTGGGCGTGAGTAGCAGCCGGGCACCGCTGGTCATGATCTCGTTGACGACCCGAATGAGAGAGCGGCGTTGGCCGGTGAGGATGGGCGCCGCGTCGCCGCACAGCACCAGCGCGTGGCGGCCGAGCGAGCCGGGGCCCGTGATGTCCTGAAGCAACGTCGGGCCGTCGGCGAAGTTGACCTGGGTCGGAATCAGGGTGATCTGTTCGCAGTCGTCGACGACCACCGCGTACCGGCTGTCGGCGAAGGCGTCGGCCGTGGTCCGCAGGTCGGTGTCCTTCACGGTCGTCCCGGTCACGATCCGGACGCCGCCGTCGTCCCCGACGAGTGCGGGCAGCGGTGAGCGTGGCGAGGCGACGACCAGCACGCCGACGCCGATCCGCCGCAGCCCGCGGATGACGGTCGCAGCCGCGGTCGTCCGCCCGGACCCCGTGGGGCCGGAGACGAGTAGCAGGTGCGGCCCGACGTCGAAGAAGTCCATGCCCACGATGTCGACATCCGGGCCGCCCACGCCGAGCGGCAGCCAGGTGTCGGACGGGGGCGGGTCGGGGAGCCGCAGGTCCTCGACCCTGAGCTGGGTCGGTAGCGGCGGGAACGGCCGTGGCAGGCGGGCTGGCCCGGCGGTGGGCAGTCCGGTGGGCAGTCCGGTGGGCATTCCGTTGGGCAGTCCGGTGGTGGCCGGTCGGGTGGTGACAAGCCGGGCGGTGACCTGGCCGACGAGCATGTCCGGATCGATGTCCGGGCGACAGATCTGGATGTGCGTCCCGGTGGCGGCGTCCGCGGCCCGGCCGGGTACCGATGGTGGGCTTGCCACCCCCGACGGCAGGTGCGCCCGGCGCACCTCCTCCTTGCCGAACGGTAGGAGCAGGCGGTGGGTGAACAGCGTCGCCACCTTGCTGGTGAACAGCTCCTGGCCGCCCAGGGGCACGACGTGTATGCCCAGTGGTGGCCCGTTCACGATCGTCTCGCGCAGCGTGGTCAGCAGGGACGTCTCCATGAATGTCGGGTCGCTGCGGTTTTCAAACCGCTCCCAGCCATCGACCACGACGACGATCCACGGATCCCGCAGCCCTCCGGACGCGGAGTCACCGAAACCGCCCCCGAAACCGCCACCGCCACCGCCACCCAGGCGTCCGATCTGGCGCCGGGCGACCTCCTGGTGCAGCCAGGTGACGAACCGGCGGATGCGGTCGGGCTCGCCGCCGGCGATCACCGCGCCGCAGTGCGGCAGGTCCACGTAGGCCGCCAGCCCCGCCGGCTGGTGCTCGATGACGTACACCTGCGCCTCGTCCGGCCGAAAGCGTGTGGCCAGACTGGTGATCAGTGTGCGGGCCAGCGTCGTGCGGCCCTGCTGCGGCCCACCGGCCACCAGCAGCCGGTCGCTTCCGGCGAGGTCGAGCACGGCCGG
>NZ_CAUVXG010000007.1:15278-22137 GCF_963555885.1 Protofrankia sp. Cr2 | reverse complement strand
CCCCACCGACGGGCGGCGGATCACCCAGGTAGCCGGACTGGAACAGGCGCGGCGTCCGCGTCTCGTCCTTCGTGCAGAGGATCATGCCGCGGCCACGCAGCCGACCGGGGATGGCCGCGGCATCCGGTATACCCAGGACCTCGACGCTGTCGGCCGGCTCGTTCTGCCGGAGGGTGATCCGCAGTTCGATGTTGTTCTTCAGCTCGGCCGAGAGCTTGCCCTGCAGCGACTGCGTGGCCAGCACCAGGTGCATGCCCAGCGACCGGCCTTTGGCCGCGACGTTGACCAGTGCCCGCAGGAAGTCCGGGGACGTCTCCAGTACCCGGGCGAACTCATCGAAGATCATTACAAGGCGAGGGAGCGCGGGCAGCCCGGGCGCACCGCGCCGGGCCCGCCAGTACTCGTCGATCTCACCGCCGTACCGGGCGAGCAGGGACTCCCGGCGGCGTACCTCCGCCCGTACCGAGGCGAGGACCCGGTCGGCGGCAGCCTGGTCGAAGACGTCCGCCGGTGTCTCGCCGGTGGAGCGGATGAGCCCGACGACGTGCGGGCAGTGCTCGAACGGGAGGAACGCGCTGCCGCCCTTGAAGTCGACGAGGACGAGGTTCAGCTCGTCGGGGGTGTTGGCCAGCAGCAACGAGGTGACGAGCGTCTGGAGCAGGATGCTCTTGCCCGCGCCGGTGGCGCCGCCGAGCATCGTGTGCGGTCCCTGCCCTGCGAGGTCGACGGTGACCGGCCCGTCCCCGTCCGCGCCGAGGAGCACCCGGGTGGTCGGCCCCGGCTGGTCCGCCCACAGGGCGAGCACGTCATCCGCGGACGGTAGGCCGACGCCGACGAGGTCGAGGAAGCGCACCGGGTAGGGGATGGCTGATTCCGCATTCCCCAGTGACAGCCGGTCGCGCAGGGGTGCGACGGCCCGAGCGAGCCGCTCGGCGTCGGCGGGGTCGATTCCCTCGCAGCGGCCGATCGCGACCTGCTCGCCGCGGCGGTGGGTGAGCCGGACAGCACGATTGTCGTCGACCTGGCATTCGGCGCGGCACTCGTTCATCCCGTGCCGGTCAACGGCGATCACGTACACGCCCGCCTCCGGCCCGTCCCGCAGGATCGCCTTCATACCCGACAGGTTGCGCAACGCGAGTGCACCGTCGAGCACGACCACGACGTCCTCGGCGAAACCGACGTTCCCACCGCCCCGGCGCTCGGCGGACCGGATGGTGATCAGGTCTCGGAGCTCGGCGATGCGGCTGGCCCGGGTGTGCTCGGTGTTGCCAACCCAGCAGGGCACCGGGCCCGCCTCACCTGCGGCGACGTGCGGCAGCCAGGCAGCCCACGCCAGGTCGCCCCGATCTCCGGATGTGATCAGGACGATCCGCAGGTCGTCGGGGCTGCGGAGCACGCCGAGCTGAACCAGCAGCCACCGGGCCAGGTCAGCGGCGGGGCCGGCCGGACCGGTGACGCCCAGCACACCCACGGCGCGCAGGTCGACGGTCAGCGGCACACCGCGCAGGGTCGGCTCGGTGAAACCGGCCCAGCGCTCGCCGCGCAGGTCGATCGAGGCGGGCTCGTCCGTAGTGCCCACCCGCAGCCGCAGGCCGTCCGGCGAGTCGGTATTGCGCGGCCATACCCGACGGTCGGCTCCGGTCGCGGCAAGGGTGAGGTCGAGCAGGTCGGGTGCCTGCGCACGGCGGATTTTCTCCTCGGTGGCCACGACGGTCGTGATCGTGTGCAGAGCCGCCGCCTGCTCCGTCGTGAAGCGCTGATCGTCAGCCCGTCGCTGTCTACGGGTCACCAACTGGTTGCCGAGGACGCTGGCCGGGCCGAGCAGACACATCACCAGCAGGATGGGGTTACGCATCACCAGGAACAGGACGCCACCGATCATCACCGGCAGCAGAGCGGGGATCCAGACCGCGCCGCGGGAGGCGGCCTGGCGGGCGGGGGCCGACGGCAGCGTCACCTCGGTGCGTCCGACGGCGGGTGTCGGGGCGAAGGCCCGGTCGAAGTCGAGGCGACCGTCCTGGCTGTGTGTCGTCGGCAGCGGCGAGCCGGGTAGCGGCACCCACTCCATGCGGTCGGTACCGGCCTCGAGGACGACCCCGGTCGCAAGGGGAACCGGCCCGACCACGGACGCGTCGTCGACCAGGGTGCCGTTGCTGGAATCGAGGTCCTCGACGGTGACCGTGCCATCCCGCGACACCATGAGCGCCGCATGGTTGCGGGAGACCTCGTCACAGGTGAGCACGACCCGCGCCTGGGGATCGCGTCCCATGACGTGGCGGCCCGGATCGAGCCAGCTGACCAGGCCGGCGTCGGGGCCGTCGAGCACCCGCAGACCGCCGAGGGCACCGGGCGCAACAGCGCGCGGTTGTGGACCCGGTACTCCGATACTGATCGTCGTGCCGTGCACCAGCGGGCTGTCGCCGACGGTTGCGGCTGGGTCGAGCGGTCGGCCGCCGACGAAGCAACGGCGACCGCCGACCGGTATCGCCAGCGCGTCGAGCACGGAACCGACCCCGGTTCCGGGATCGGCCGACATCTCGACGTCACACCGCGCGCCGGTGCCGGGGTCGTGGACACTCAGTCTGACGATCATCCTCTGCTTCGCTCCTCGCCCGATGTCCGTGCTCGCCGGACATCACCACTAACGGCAGTGTCTCGGACGTCATCAGTGGCTGACCGCTGGAGGTATGCCTGGACACGGACAGGTTCGTCGAGGACCGGCGATGGCCTGCCTCCGAGACTGGTCGACGAACTCTGGGTGACACGACCACCGGAATGCCCGCGTTCCAGTGGTGCGGCCGCCGGTACGCAATATTGTCGCCTGCAACGGTTTCTGTGCCAGAATCGCGCATGGCCAGCCTACCCAGGTCGATTGACGACCTCACCCCCGCGACGCTGACCGCCCTGTTGCGTGATGCCTATCCGACGGTCGTCGTCGACCACGTGGATCTGATCGGGGCGACCCGGATCGGTGTTGCCACCGCTACCGGTGAGAAGGCGTCAACCGCGGATCGGCTGACGCTCGGATTGCGGTACGCGCCGGGGTGCGACGCCGGGCTGCCACCGCGGATGTTCCTCAAGACCCTGTTGGTCGGTGAGGATGAGTCGGGTCTACCGCGGGCCGCACCCGCCATGTACCGCACGGAGATCGGTTTCTACCGGCAGGTCCGCCCCCGGCTCGACGTCGAGGCGCCCCGGATGTTCTTCGGCGAGCTCGACGAGGAGACCGGGCGGTTCGTGGTGCTCATCGAGGATCTCTCGCTGCGGGAAGCGACATACCCCAATGCACTGGGGTCACTGACCCCTGACCAGGCTGCCGCGCTGCTCGCCGAGCTGGCCAAGGTCCATGCCGCCTACTGGTCAGGCTCTGATCTTCACGATGTCTTCCCATGGCTGGAGACACCGGACTCGGGTGAGAACATCGAGTTCTTCCGGACCATCGGTCGGCGGATCTTCGACAAGCAGCTGAAGATCGACTGGAAAGCCGAGATCGTCGCAGGACTGGGGCGATCACACGACGAGCTCTGGGCGGCGTTGTGGAAGCTTCAGGTCCTCATGGAGAAGGAACGCCGGTGCCTGTTGCACGGTGACGCTCACGTCGCCAACACCTATCTGCTGCCGACGGGTGGCGGACTGCTCGACTGGCAGTTCTGCAAGGCCGGTAACTGGGCCAACGACGTCGCCTATCTGATCGTGACGGCCCTTGACTCCGAGCATCGGCGGACCCTTGAGCGAGATCTGATCGCCGGTTACCTCGACGAACTCGCCCGCCACGGCGTCACGCCGCCCAGCGCCGATGACGCCTGGCTGCTCTACCGGCAGAACGTCGTCTGGGGGGTGGCGGTGGGCTGGGTGATGACTCCGCCGACCCACCATGGCCCGGCTCTGATCAGTGCCAACCTCCAGCGGTGTGTCACCGCTGCCATCGACCTCGAGTCCTTCGAGGCCATCAGCTGACCGTTTCTTTCGCTGCGCTGATATCAATCGCTGCGCTGATATCGATCCCCGGCGATGCCGGCGGCCGGTGATTTTACCGGCCGCCGAGGCTGTCGGCCGCGGTGGGCCGTCCGTCGTGGTCGATCGGGGACGCCGGCTCCGGCTCACCCACTGGTGCCGGGTCCCCGAAACGCCAGCCGGGCAGGATGTGGCGGCGGTAGAAGGCCCGGTACTCGCGGATGGCCCGCCCGTCCGGCTTCACCGAAAGGGGTTTGGCAGGGGCCCGCATCCACCGGAGAACTTCCATGTCGGAGTAGTAGTTCCACTTGATGATAAAGAACATGAGCCGGCCCAGAACACGGTTGAGGAGGCCGAAGTAACGGTCCGGGCCGATCTTGCGGACGGCGATGCGCCAGGTGAAGATGAACAGGCCCTCGCGTACCGGTGTACCTCCGGTGAGAACTGTGAGCATGGGCGACGTCCGGTTGATGGTCGCATCCCGCTGCGTCCGGTACACGCCGATGCAGGGCGCGGCCATCTCACCGAACGCGTGCGAGTTGAACAGCCGTTGGACCTTGGATTGCGGCCGCCCGTCCGCGGGTCGCAGCTGGAACTCGAAGCGGTCTCCCTCGTTCGCCAGGACGGCGTACTCAACCGGTGCAGTGATCCGATGGCTGTACGGGAAATGGTAGGAGTCGACGATGTGCTCGGATATCGGCAGGGGTTCACCGCGTCCGATGTACACCTCGCCCTTGACATTGAGGAATTGCGCGGAGTCAAAGTGTGAGATGTCGAGGAACTCCCGGACGGGCTCCGGGCCGTACCAGAAGTAGATGTTTCCCGCCCGTTCGATGACGGGTACAGCGTGTTGGCGGGCCCGGCGTGGGATGCCGGCGGCCGGCACCCGCGGAATAGCTGCGCAGCGGCCGTCGGTCTCGAACTCCCAGGCGTGGTAACCGCAGGCCAGCCGGTCGCCGCTCACCCAGCCGCAGCGAGCCAGGTCGGCCCCCATGTGACAGCACTGGCTGTCGATCATGCCAACTGCGCCGGCCCGGTTTCGAAAAAGTGCGAACTGGCGGGACATGAACTCGACCGGAACCACCTGGCCGGCTTTTAGATCTTCGCCGAAACGCGCGAAGTACCAGCCGACCGGGTAGTCGGTGAGCTGTTCCTCGTGAGCAGGCTGGTTCGCCAACAGCCGTCGGTCGTATGCTTTCAGCCGTCGTCGCCGTGCCGACACAGGTCCTCCTCCGGTACGTCCACCGCGCACATGAGCACGTCGAGGCGCCGACCGGGATGGCGCAGGACCGGGATGGCGCAGGACCGGGATGGCACGGGACGATCTTCCTGTCTGACTTTATACCGCCGGGCTGGCGATTGTCTTGGCTTGTAGGTATTCCCGGAAACCGTCGAGACCGTGTTCGCGGCCGACACCGCTGATCCCGTAACCTCCGAACGGCGTGTCGGGGGAGAGGTAGAAGCTCATCCCGATGTTCACCGTTCCCGCCCTCAGGCGCCCGGAGATCCGCAGCGCGCGCTCGGGGTCGGCAGTCTGGACGTAGGCCGACAGGCCGTAACGGGAGTTGTTGGCCACACGGATGGCCTCGTCGTCGTCGCCGTCATAACGCACCACGGTGAGTACCGGACCGAAGACCTCGTTCTGTGCGATCTCGGCGTTTTCGTCCACGTCGGCGACAACGGTCGGCAGGTACCAGAAGCCCTTCTCCGCCTCGGCGCGCTTGCCGCCGACGATGACACGTGCTCCGGCCGAGCGGGCCCGGTCGACCAACCCCACTATCCGGTCGAGCTGGTTCGCATTGATGATCGGCCCGACGATGTTGCGGGAATCCCGCGGATCGCCCCAGGGCAGCGCTCCGACGATCGCCTCCAACCGCTCGAGTACCTCGTCGTAGCGGGAGGCGTGGACGACGAGCCGGGTGGCCAGCGCGCAGCCCTGACCCGAGTTGCTCATGCACATCCCGACGCTGTAGGGAAGGGCATAGTCGAGCTCGGCATCATCGAGGATGAGGTTCGCGGACTTGCCGCCGAGTTCGAGGCAGGCTTTGCGGATCCCGGAGGCCGCCCGTTCGGCGATCCGCTGCCCGACTGCCGGCGAGCCCGTGAAGTGGTACATGTCCACCCGCTGGTCACCGGTGAGGGCTTCGCCTGCGGCCGCCTTGTCCTGTGAACTGAGTACGTTGAGGACGCCCGCGGGCAGATCGGTGTACTCATGGGCGATCCTGGCGATGAACGCGCCGGTGAGCGGGGTGTCCGGTGCGGTCTTGAGTACGACGGTGTTGCCCGTGGTCAGGGCATGATTGATTTTCCAGATGTCGGTCATGAACGGCGCGTTCCACGGGGTGATCGCGCCGACGACGCCGTAGGGCTCGTAACGCACCTGCCGCAGGCTGCGCAGACCCATCAGTTCGTATGGCGGAAAATTCGTCTCCCAGTCGAATGTGCCGATAAGTTCGATGAAAAAGGACATATCGTCCGTCATCGCGTCGACGTGTGTGCCCACGCTCGCAACACAGATCCCGGCCTCGGCGGTCTGGAGCGCCCGTGCCGTCTCAGCCTCCTTGCGTAGTCCGTCTTGTAACTGTCGCAGGCAGTGCTGCCGCAGTTTCCGGTCCGTCGGCCAGCTCGACTCGTCTGCGGCCCGGCGGGCGGCGGCAACCGCCTGTGCCACATCCTCGGCTGCGGCGTCCGCGGCGGTACCTACGACCGACTCGTCGGCCGGGTTGATGACGTCGAAGCGTTGCGCACTCAGCGCCTCCCGGAACTCCCCGTCAATGAACAGCCGGCCTTCTGGCTGAGATGCCACAGTCATGAACTCTCCTTGTTCCCTTGTTCCCTTGTTCTCATGTTCGCGTCGCCGGTCCGACGTCCGCAAGCGATTACCGTCCGGCGGCTTAGAGCGACC
>NZ_CAUVXG010000007.1:0-15138 GCF_963555885.1 Protofrankia sp. Cr2 | reverse complement strand
AGTACGCTACCCGCCCCGTACTCCAGCCCACTCAGATCCGTACCGCTCCCCGTCAAGAAGGAGTCCTTTTCTGCGTCAGCTCCTTCATCGCGGTCTGTTCGGTAGCTGTTCTGATGGTGTGGAGCATGATTCCGCATCTTCGCCGGACTGGCAATCCGCATGGGAGGCGTCCACTGTGGGCAGACGGCGTTCGCCGGAGCGAACGGCGCCGGTGGTTGTTCGGGAGGACGGGGCGGCCAGCATCCCCGACATGGCCTCGGTCAGGTCTGTGACCAGATCGTGCAGTTCCCCGTCCGAGGGCGGGCCAGCTGGGTCGCGACCGGCGGGATCGGTTGCGAGGTTCGTGGCGGCGTCGGGTTGCGCCTCGGTGGCGTGGACGCGTTCGTAGTCGGCAAGCGCGGCGATGGCCATCCGCATCGCAAGGTTGAATCGGCGCCGGAACACCGATTCCGGCAGCGTGGGAAGAGCATGCCGCAGGATGTCCCGGGCCTGGCGGAACGTGGTGTCCATGCCGCTCTCCGGCCGGCGGATGCGATGATCACGTGCATGGTCGGCCTGAAGCCGGGCCAGGAAACTGACGTACTGACCGTAACCGACCAGCTCCGCTAGCGGCCATACGATGGCCTCGACTGTGGCCTGAATCGTGGCTTGGGCCGTGCCGGTGCCCGTGGCTCGGGCGAGCAGTACCGATCTGCGTGCGTTGAGCACGGTCGCGCGATGTTCGAAGATCGCTTCGAGGAGTCGCTCCTTGTCGCCGAAGTGGTACTGGGCTGCTCCGGTGTTGTGGCTACCGGCAGCGGCGGCGATCTCGCGCAGTGAAACCGCGTCGAGACCCCGTTCCGCGAACAGGCGTTCAGCCGTCGCGATCAGGGCGTCACGGGTGGTTCTGCCACGATCGTAACTACGGCGTCGCTTGTTGCGACTGGGATCACCGGTGGTTGTCAGGCCACTCACCCATCCAGTGTGACGCCGGCAGTCGCCGTACCTCCTTGGCTGTCCAGAGCAGTTCAGTCCCTTTTCATATTCTGGCACAACTGCTTTAGAGCGCCCGACAATAGCGGCGTGGATCAAGGAGCGGGACCGGGGTGCGTGCATCGCGAGGCGCGAGGCGCGAGTCACCCTGGTGTTGGGCGTTGAGCGACGGGCCAGGGTACCCGTGCATCGCGCAGCGATGTGGCGAGGTGCGTGCCCCGGCCCCGACCCCGGCTCGCTGGATCCCCGTGAGGTGGGGCCGGGGGTGACCACTCGGGGAGGACCGCGGAGCGTTGGTTGGGCGATGGGGCTTGACGGCCACTCCCCGAGACATCACATTTGGCTCAATCATTAGCCGCTTAGAGCGTTCGGCAATAGGAGAGTAGATCAAGGAGCGGGGCTGGGTGCGTGCATCGCGAAGTGCGAGGAGGGAGTCACCCTGGTGTTGGGTGTCGACCGACGAGCCGGGGTACCCGTGCATCGCGTAGCGGTGGGCGGGTAGCGATGACAGGAGGTGCGTGCGTAGCCTCGCGACGCCGCGCCCCTATTGCCGGTCGTTCTTGAAGTCGTTTTTGGATATGGGGGCCCGGGGCGCATAGATGTTGTGCAACGTCACTGGCGGATCGCGGTGCCGGTGACTCGCCTGGAATCGCCTGGAATCGCCAGAACGGTGACAGCGGGGTTGAACCGATGTCACAGACATCTGTTGTTGATCAATTATGTCACAGGAGGAATCAGACTGTGCGCAGGAAGTTACCAATCACCATGGGCTTGGCGGGTGCGCTCGCGCTTGCGCTGGTGGCATGTGGGGGCAACTCGACCGGAGACGCGCCCAAATCGGTCGTTACCGCCACGGCCAGTCAGCCGACCGGTGAACCGATCAAGGTCATGGTCATTACCGCGCTGTCCGGACCGTCGGAGGCGTTCACCGACATCCCGCCCGCGGTGAAGGCGGCCGTGGCCGCGATCAACAAGGCGGGTGGCGTCAAGGGGCGGCCCTTTGAAGTCACCATCTGTGACGACCAGTTCGATCCGAACAAGGCCGCCGACTGTGCGAACCAGGCGGCCAGTGGCAAATATCTGTTCGTAACCGGAACCTCCGCGAACGGTGACCGCTACATGCCGATCCTGGAGAAGGCGAAGATCCCGGTAGTCGGTGCGACCCCGAACAGCGCAAGCGAGCTGAAGAGCCTGTATTCCTACCCGTTCATCTCCGGTGTCATCGAGGTCGCCGGTGGTGGAACCGCCTGCGGCAAGCTCGGTAAGAAGACCCCGGGGGCCGCTATCGTCGACATCGCGGCCGGCCGCAACTCGGCCTCGCTGATCAACATGGGTCTCAAGCCGTACAACCTGCCGGCTCCCAAGAACGTCTTCATCCCGCCGACCGCCACCGACTTCACGACCTACGCAGCCAACCTCAGCGGCACCGACTGCATCGAGGCCGTGCTCGGCGGTGCCGCCTTTGAGCGACTGACGCAGGCGCTGCGCCAGTCCGGCAACAACGCGACCGTGGCCTATGGATCGGGACAGGTCGGCCAGCAGCGAATCGACCGACTGGGCGCGGCTGCCACCGGCTTGGTCCTCGTCGCCCAGAACCCGGCGGTGACCGATACCACCGTCCCGGCGGTGAAGAAGTTCCATGACGAGGCCATCGCCAACGGTACGGCCGAGAACGAGCTGACCGACGAGGCTCTGATCATGTGGGGGGCCACCCACCTGGTGGCCGATCTCGCCGCCAAGCTGACCACGATCGACGGCGAGAACCTGGCGCAGGCACTTAACACGGCTGGTGATATCGACTACCCGCCGCTCACCAAGGTCAACTTTGCGAAGCCGGTTCAGGTCATTTCCCCGGACAACCGGATCTTCTCGACCGATGTGCAGTTCTCGGAGATCAGGGACGGCAAGCGCGTCCCGCTCTTCAACGGACAGGCGGTCAACGTTCTCAACCCGTCCTGACATGCCGCCGGCCGGGCCACGAACAGTGGCCCGGCCGGTTCGACGTTTCTCGCGCCACGGCGCGACACGCGGCAACACCGGCTGACCGTTCGCGCGGTCGTCCCCGACCGCCGCTGCCTTGCCCGGTGAAGCCAGGCCCCTAGGGCGTGTTCACAGCAGGTCCCGCGGTGCCTACGATGATGGTATGTCAGCGTGGCTCTGGTGGTTGGTGATCGCCGGAGCCCTCGGGGTCGGTGAGATGCTGACGCTTGCCCTGATCCTCGGGATGACGGCGATCGCCGCCCTCGTCGCCGCGATCGTGGCGGGCGTCGGAGGCGGTGTTCTCACGCAGCTCATGGCGTTCGCCGCCACCTCTGTCGCGCTTCTGCTCGGGCTGCGGCCCGTCGCGCGCCGCCATCTGAACCAGTCGCCAGCCGTCGCGATGGGTATGGATGCGCTGATCGGCCGGACCGGCGTTGTTCTGGAGTCTGTTGACGGCGACGACGGTCGGGTCAAGATCGGCGGTGAGGTGTGGTCGGCACGCCTGACGATTGCGGGCCAGCCGCTCGAACCGGGCACCAGCGTCCGCGTGCTGCGTATCGACGGCGCGACAGCCGTCGTCCATCCCGCGGAGTTGTGAACGTAGGAAGACCGGAGGCGCTGCTGTGATGAGGATGCCCGTGGAGGTCTCGGGTATGGCAGCGGGGCCGTCCTGATGGCAGGGCTGATCGCGGCCGCTGTCGTCGTGCTCGTACTGGTCGTGTTCCTCGCCCGAGCCGTCCGGGTGGTACCGCAGGCCCGCGCGGTCGTGGTCGAGCGCCTCGGCCGCTACCACCGGACCCTCGGCCCAGGCCTCGCGATCGTCATCCCCGCGGTGGACCGGATCAGGGAGCGCGTTGACCTGCGAGAACAGGTGGTGACGTTTCCGCCGCAACCGGTAATAACCGAGGATAACCGAGGATAACCTTGTCGTCAGTATCGACACCGTTATCTTTTTCCAGGTCACCGACCCACGGGCGGCCACCTACGAGATCGCTGATGTGATCCGTGCGATCGAGCAGCTCACGGTCACCACATTGCGTAACGTGATTGGCAGCCTGAACCTGGAGCAGACCCTGACGTCCCGCGATGAGATCAACACGCGATTGCGGGGTGTCCTCGACGAGGCGACCGGTAAGTGGGGCATCCGGGTGAACCGGGTGGAGATAAAGGCAATTGAGCCGCCACCGTCGATCCAGGATTCGATGGAAAAGCAGATGCGTGCCGAGCGAGACCGCCGGGCGGCGATTCTGTCGGCCGAGGGCGTCAAGCAGAGCGAGATTCTTCGCGCCGAGGGCGCAAAACAGGCTGCGATCCTGCGAGCCCAGGGCGAGCGGGAAGCGAAGATTCTTTCTGCCCAGGGTGAGGCCCAGGCCATTGCCACGGTGTTCCAGGCGATCCATGAAGGCAACGCGGACCGCAAGCTCCTTGCTTACCAGTACCTGCAGACCCTGCCGCGTCTCGCGGCGGGTGACGCGAACAAGGTCTGGATCATTCCCAGCGACCTGACGAGGGCGTTCGGGGGGCTCGGGGCGTTCAGCGGTTTGATCGACAGCCTCGGCCAGTCCGGCGGTGCCGGCCAGTCGGACAGTTCCGCCCAGCCCGAGGCGGATGACGGGGTCTGAAACCGGCTGCACGGCAGTCTGTGGCTGCTTCGCGTAACCGTTATCTCGATCCGAAGCAACGGCTGGGCTGTGCCCGGCCGTTGCTGACGTGATGGCCATGCCAGCTGCCGATAGTGATCATATTGCGTCTCAGGCCCTGTTGTGAATCTTGGGTTCAGACGGCGAGGCGCGCCCGGGTGGTACCCGGTTTGACATCCGAACCGGGAACCGTTTCCATTATGATTATCGTCGCCTTCATGTTGGAGTTTCCCTTGCGTGTGACACGGCTCCGTCTCGCCTCTGGCACCATCGGTCTCGCCGTGGGTGTTGTCTTGATTGCCAGTTGTAGTTCTGGTGGTGGTTCTAGCGCGGATGGCTCCGTGTCGGCGACTGCCACGGCGTCGGGAAAGCTCAAGGTGGTTGCGACCACCACCCAGGTCGCCGACTTCGCCCGCGTCGTCGGCGGTGACCGGGTCCAGGTGACCCAGATCCTCAAGCCCAATGTCGACCCGCACGACTACGAACCGTCGCCGGCGGATGTCAAGGCGATCGGCGAGGCGAACGTTCTCGTGGCCAACGGCGTGGGTCTGGAGAAGTGGCTCGACAGTGCGATCTCGTCCGCGAATTTCAAGGGCACGCGGGTCGACACCAGCCAGGGCGTGAAGATCCGGCCGGGTAACGGTGACGACGAGGAGAAGGCTGGAGACCCGCACATCTGGCACAACCCACTGAACGCGAAGATCATGGCAGCCAACATCGAGAAGGCGTTCGCCGCCGGCGACGCGGCCGGTACCGCGACCTACCAGGCCAACCTCGCCGCCTATGACGGCAAGCTCGACGCCCTTGACGCGGACATCGCGCGGCAGATCAACTCCCTGCTACCCGCCGATCGCAAACTCGTGACCAACCACGACGCCTTCGGCTACTACGTCGACCGGTATCAGCTGACCTTCGTCGGGTCGATCATTCCAAGTTTCGACACGTCAGCGGAACTGTCCGGTCGGGACGTCGACGATCTCGTCAGTGAGATCAAGAAGACCGGCGTGAAAGCGATCTTCTCCGAGTCGTCGTTGCCACCGAACACGGCCCAGACGATCGGTCGGGAAGCCGGTGTCAAGGTGGTGGCGGGGGAGGATGCCCTGTACGGTGACACGCTCGGCCCGGAGGGCTCCGACGGTGCGACCTACCTGCAGATGGAAGAGCACAACACCAAAACGATCGTCGGGGCGCTGATGTGAGGGCACAGGCGATGGATCCCCAGATGGATGTCGGGGCCGTCCGTAAGGACACGGACCCGGCCAGTGATCGTCCGACCGCGGTGCTCTTCGACCGGGCGACCCTCGCCTATGGCCGGGAACCCGTTGTCGAGGATGTGGACGGCGTGGTGCGGGTCGGCAGCACGGTCGCGCTCATCGGGCCGAACGGCGGCGGCAAGTCGACCCTGATCAAGGCGATGCTCGGGCTTGTCCCGGTCGTCGGCGGGTCGATTCAGGTGCTCGGCCGGACACCGGCCCGGGCCCGTCGGGACGTCGCCTATGTTCCGCAGGCTGACACGCTTGATCCAGAATTCCCGGTCTCGGTCCACCAGGTCGTGCTGATGGGCCGGTACCGCACGATCGGATGGGTGCGCCCGGCCGGCCGCTCCGACCGGCGCATCGCCGCGCAGGCCCTGGCTGCGGTTGGGCTCGCACACCGGGCCGCTGACCGGTTCGGCACGTTGTCCGGTGGGCAGCGCCAACGCGTCCTGCTCGCGCGGGCAATAGCCCAGCAGCCCAAGCTGCTGCTGCTGGACGAGCCGTTCAACGGCGTGGACGCGGTCTCGCAGGAAGCACTGCTGCGCGCGCTCGGTGAGCTGCGCGATGCCGGCGCCACGGTCATCGTCAGTACCCATGACCTCTCGCTGGTGCACCTTGCCTGCGACGACGTCTGTCTGCTCAACCGGCATCAGTTCGGGTTCGGCCCGACCTCGGCCACGCTGACCCCGGACAGGCTTCGCGCCGCCTACGGTGGGGCCGCCCTTCAGGTGCATGTCGACAATGTGATCGTCGCCCACTCGTGAGGCCGCCGGTAACGACCCGGCTGGTAACGACCCGGCGGGTAACGGGAGACAGGGGAGACCGGCGATGGTGAACCGGCTGCTCGTCGAGCCGTTCGCGCTTCCGTTCATGCAGCGGGCGCTGGTCGAGGTGCTGCTTCTGGGCGCTGTGGCCGGCGTGGTCGGGGTGTTCGTGGTTTTGCGGCGCCTGGCGTTCCTGTCCGATGCGCTTACCCATACCGTTTTCCCCGGGGTTGTCATCGGCTACCTGGTGTCAGGGGAATCGGGCATCGTGCCGGGAGCGCTCGCCTTCGCGGTGTTGTCCGCAGCGCTGTTCACCGCGCTGACGGCCAACCGGCGGGTGAACCAGGATGCCGCGCTCGCCATCCTGCTGACGTCCTTCTTCGCGCTCGGGGTCGTGCTTGTCTCCCGCCGGCGTTCCTACACCGCGGACCTGACCGCCTTCCTGTTCGGCCGGGTCCTCACCGTCGACGCCACCCAGCTCATCCAGACCGCGGTGGTCGTCGTCGGGGTATCGGTGGTGCTGCTGGCGCTGCGTAAGGAGTTGGTCCTACGGGCGTTCGACCCGCAGGCGGCGCGGGCGATGGGCTACCGCGTCGGCCTGCTGGACCTCACCCTCAACCTCGTCATCGCGGTCGTCGTCGTCGCCGCGGTCAAGGCCGTCGGGACGATTCTCGTCATCGCCCTTCTCGTCGTCCCGGCGGCGACGGCCCGCCTGCTGTCCGACCGGCTGGTGCTTCTGCCGGCAATTGCGATCACAGTCGGTATGCTCGGCGGCTGGCTGGGGCTCGTCGCCAGCTACGAGGCGTCGATCAACCACGGGGTTCGGCTGGCATCGGGTGCCACTGTCGTGCTCGCGCTCGTCGTGTTCTATCTGCTCGCGCTCGTGGTCGGGCCGCTTGGCCGGTTCGTGCGCGGGCACCGGTTGCGGGGGCACCGGTTGCGGGGGCTGCTGCCGGCGGATGCGGCGGCAGTCGGCGAATCATCGGATGGTCTGCTCGCGCCAGCCGGGCCGACGACGGGGGCAGACATCCGATGATCTTCACGAGCCTGCTGTCAGACTCTTATACGCGTCGTGCGCTACTCGAAGCCGTGCTCGTCGGCGCGTTGTGCGGCGCTGTCGGCGTACATGTGGTGTTGCGCCGGCTGAGCTTCTTCACCATGGCGATGACGCACGCCACATTCCCCGGCGTGGTGCTCGCGGCGATCATGGGTCTGAACCTGTACCTCGGTTCGGCGGTATTCGGTGTCCTGGTGGTCCTCGCCGTGGCCGCGCTCTCAGCACGCGGCGACAACGCAAGCGTCACCGGCGTCGTGCTCTCCGGCGGCTTCGCACTGGGTGTGCTGCTGCTGTCCGCGCAGGCGGGATTCACCAAGGACCTCACCGCCTACCTCGTCGGCTCCATTCTCACTGTGCAGCCCGCTGCTGTGGTCACCACCGGCGTCACCGCCGCGGTGGTCCTCGCGCTTCTCGCGCTGCTGGGCAAGGAGCTGGTCTTCGGAGCCTTCGATCGGGACGCCATGGTGGCGGCCGGCTACCCGGCCGGCCGGCTCGACCTGGTCCTCCTGCTACTGATCGAGATGACCATCGTCACGTCGGTACCGGCGGTGGGGACGATCCTGTCGGTTGCGTTGATCGTGGCGCCGGCCGCCACGGCCCGGCTGTGGTGCAGGAGCGTCGGGGCGATGACCGCCGTCGCGATCGCAGTCGGGATCGCCAGCGGTGCGATCGGGCTCGCGGTCAGCCGACAGTGGAGCGTCGCAGCAGGTGGCGCGATCGTGCTCACGGCCGCGGGAATCTTCGCCCTGTCACTCGTTGTCGCGCCCGCCGTTGGTCTGTTGGTGCGCTGGTTCGCCCGGCCGAAGCTGACGCGTCAGCCGACCGGTTGAAGAATGCGCGGTGGGTGATCTGATTATCAGATAGAATGGAGACCATGCGAACCATCACGGCGACCGAGGCGTCTCGGAGGTTTTCGGACTTGCTTGACGCGATCGAGGCCGGCGAAACCATCACTATTACGCGTGGTAATCATCCAATTGCGGAGATCGGGCCGGCGCGCCGAAGGACTGGAGCTGACCTTCGAGCCGCGCTTCTCGGCACCACGCCGCCGGACGACACCTTCGAGGAGAGTGTCGCGGAGGCAGTCGGTTACCTCACGGCGGACGAGGGTGACCCGTGGGCCGCCGTCTGATTCTCGACACCAACATCCTGATCGCCTACGAACGAGGAACTATCGACAGATCCGCTCTGGACGACGACGAGCTTGCGGTCGCAGCCGTGTCGATCGCTGAGTACCGCGTCGGGATCGAGCTCGCCGACACCGCCACCAGGGCAGCCGCTCGTTCGCGATCGCTGTCCGCCATGATGTCCGTGCTGGACGTACTCGACTACACAGCGAACACAGCCGTCCATCATGCTCGTCTCATCGCGGCCTCGCGTCGGCTCGGACTGCATTGCGGCATCCATGATCTGATCATCGCGGCTCATGCGACCGAGACCGGACGGATCATCGTCAGTCGTGATTCCAGGGCACGTTTCGCCGATCTTCCAGGCGTCCTCGCGATGGAACCGTAGGCGTCCATCGCGGAGCGGACGGCGGCATCACATGAGAGTCCCGATCGTCCGACACGAATTCATCAACGCGGCGATTTACTGCGATCACCTGGCTACGCCCTGGTGAATGTCTACCGCGAGTCTAAGAGCGACCGGCACTTCCCCGGATGCGGTCATGATCCGGCTGAATCGGCTGGCAAGAAGGCCGTCGACCGCGACCGCGGGTCGGTGGTGACACCCCACCCGCTGATTCTTTGTCGCTCAAACGGGGTCGCCCAAGTCGAGATGCAGGGGATGCGTTGATTTATTCGTCCTGGGACAAAGGCCGCGGCTCCTGCTAGCATCGCGTGCGGACCGCTTTTTTGGGGGGACGTCACGACATGCCCTATTCGACTCGCGCCTGGCGCGGAGATCTTTTGGTGGCCGGTGGGGGCCGGACTCCGACGGATCAGCTGGACTCTATTTGCAGAACGTACCACATCGATCGACCGTACGTCACCAGGAGCCGATTCGTCGACCGATGGAGCGGGGAGTGCGTGGGGGGATGACCTGGAAGTGGCCGTTCTTCAGGGTTGGCTACCCGGTGACAAGGTCGGCACGTGGCGGCAGGACTCCGCACCCGTGCGGCACGTGAACGCCGCGATCGCCGGCGCTGTACTGGTTCTGTTTGTTGCGGCATGCGGGTCGGCATCCGGATCAACAGCCGTGGCCGGGCAGAAGGCAAGCGCAACCGTGCCCCTCGCGGGCCGTCCGCTGACTCCTACTGTCGCCCAGCCGACCACTCATCTCACCGACACGAATGGATCTCCATTTGATGTACGGTCGGCAACCGCGGGCAAGTTGACGTTTGTGTTCTTCGGCTACACCCAATGTCCGGACGTCTGTCCGACAACATTAGCCGATATCGCCGCGGCCCTCAATCAACAGACTCCGGCTGTTCGAGCAGGGACGACTGTGGTGTTTGTGACGACGGATCCCGACCATGACTCACCTCAGACGATCCGTCGATGGCTCAACCAGTTCGATGTTTCCTTCGTCGGTCTCACCGGGAGCTGGACGGACATCGCAGGCTACGCTACCGCTCTCGGGTTGCCGACCATCCGCCCCGAGCAGGCACCTGACGGGAGCTGGACGGTGGAGCACGTGTCTCGGGTGACCGCCTTCAGTCCGGACGGCACAGCGCGCGTGGGGTATCTCGCGAGCGCAACGGTCGCCAACTATTCACATGACATTCCTTTATTGCTTGAAAACCGAGTGTAGTCGACGTCCCCTCGTGCATACCGCATGTTCGCCGAACAGGATACGTGTGGTCGGTCACGGCGGAGCTCCGAAGCACGAGAAATGCATGCACAAGCGGCCTGTGAGCACACCCGTGCCGGCGGTCGCCGGAGGCCGGCCTGAACTGGGAACCGGTCCGGGATCTTCATTTTTCCGCGCACCTCGCTGTTGATCCATCCACCACGGAGCCTGGTAGCTCACCACCCGATCATGGGTTGTAGTCAATGCCCATAATGTGAAAGGAACGATCTTGCTGTCTGCCCTCATCTCGGCAGCAATCGTTGTCATCGCTCTCACGCTGTTCGTAACGTCCGGCGCCAATCTGTGGTGGATGCTCTACGCGTGGCGCACGCCCGAGACTTACCAGCGAACCTTCTACCTGCCGGCCATCCGGGAACCTTGCCACAGTTTTTCGATCATTGTTCCTGCCCGACACGAGAACGAGTCGGTCCTGCGAGCGACAATCACTCGTCTCGTCGATCAGACACATCCACAAGTGGAGATCGTTCTGGCCGTCGGTCACGATGATCCCTCGACCGTGGCGGTGGCCCAGAAGATTGCGGAGACATATCCCGGCCTGAAGATCTCAGTCAACTATTCGGAGGTCAAGAACAAACCGCGCCAGCTGAACACCGCTCTGGCTGACTGTACCGGCGACATAGTCGGTGTCTTCGACGCGGAGTCCCTGGCGGCCAGCGAACTGCTCGTCCATGTTGACGAAGTATTTCAGGCAAATGACGCCGACGTCGTTCAGGGTGCGGTCCAGCTCATCAACTTCCAGTCCAGTTGGTATTCGCTCCGTAACTGTCTGGAGTACTATTTCTGGTTTCGCTCCCGGTTGCACATGCATGCCCAGAAGCAGTTCATCCCGCTCGGTGGAAATACCGTCTTCGTCCGAAGAGCGCTCCTCAACGAAGTGAACGGATGGGACGGTGACTGCCTTGCCGAGGACTGCGACCTCGGCGTTCGACTGTCCGCGCTCGGCCGCAAGGTCAGCGTTGCCTTCGACCCCCGTCTGGTCACCCGGGAGGAGACACCCGACTCGATATACGCCCTGGTGAAGCAACGGACCCGGTGGAATCTCGGGTTCATACAGGTTCTCTACAAGGGTGACTGGCGAAAGCTGCCGACGCGTCGTGCGCGCAACCTGGCCCGCTTCACCCTCCTGCAGCCCATGAGCCAGGCGTTCTCGGGACTGGTGCTCCCGGTGGCCCTGCTGACTGCTGTGATCGGCAAGTTCTCGATGATCATTGCGTTGACGTCTTTTCTCCCGACCCTCCCGACGATTGCCATGCTCGGGTTCGACGTCGTCGCCCTCCGAGCCTTCGGGCAGGATTACGACTTCCGCATCCGGGTACGTGACTACGCCAGTCTCGTGTTCTTCATGCCTGCCTATCAACTGGTTCTCGCGTGGGCGGCCGTCCGATCGGCCTTCCGTTTCTTCGCCGGAAATTTCGAGTGGGAGAAGACCGCTCACGTCGGCGCACATCTGAGCACACCGACAATCGCCGACGACACAGTCAGGAGGATCTGAACGTGTCCACGACCGCAGTCCTACCACAGCCGGTCGTGACCGCCGTCCCAACACCTGTGGCAGCGGCGAATCGGCCCCGGCGGCGTTGGTTGGACATGACCATCATCGTCGCGCTCATGACGATCACGACCGTCGTCCTTCTCGTCAACCTCCACGGTTACCCGACCGTCCAGGATGACGAGGGAACCTACCTCTCGCAGGCTGAATGGGTGCGGGCGCACGGCTCGCTGTCACCGTACACCTACTGGTACGACCACCCGCCGTTCGGCTGGATACAACTGGCTGCATTTTCCTGGATCCCGATCTTTCATGGGGGTCCGCTGACCGTCGCAGCCGGGCGTGCCATCGTGGTCCTCTACGCCGACGCCTCCGTCGTGATGCTCTACCTGCTGGCGTGTCGGCTACGGATCCGCCGGCCCTTCGCCGTTCTCGCGGTTCTCCTGTTCGTCTGCTCACCGATCTCCGTAACATTTCTCCGCCAGGTCTATCTGGACAACCTCGCGATTCCGTGGCTCCTCGCGGCCTTCTATTTCGCCAGCACCCCCCGCCGGCACCTCTGGCACTACGTGCTGGCCGGAGTCCTTCTGGCAGGCACTGTGCTGACCAAGGAGACCACCGCCGTGCTTCTGCCGGCCGTCGCGCTCGCAGGCTGGCAGTCCAGTTATGTGAAGACCCGGGACTTCGCCTCCGTGGGGTTCTGGTTGGGTTTCATTCTCATTGCTCTGGTCTATCCGCTGATGGCTCTACTGAAAGGTGAGCTCTTCGCCGGCCCGATCCACGTGTCGCTGCAGGCTGCGATGAAGTTTCAGTTCGTGGATCGCGCGGGCTCGGGCTCGGTGTTCGATCCGTCCGCGTCAGCCCGCACCACCGTGCTCGGCTGGGCATACCTCGACAAGTGGCTGCTCATTCTGGGCGCGGTCGCCGCCGTCCTCGCGCTCCTCGTCCGCCGGCTGCGGCCGATCGGGCTGGTGGTGCTGTTGCTGGGGATTACCTTGTTGCGAAAGGGTTACCTGCCACAGATGTTCATCATCGTGGCGTTACCCTTTCTTGCGCTGTGCGTGGGCGGGATCGCAGACCAGGCATGGTCGCTTGCCCACCGGCTCGCCAAGCCGGTTCGGCGATTCGGTGAGGGCGGTCTGGTCGTGGCTCTGACCCTTGGGATTCTGGTGCTCGGAATCGCATGGCAGCCGGGGATCTCCAGAGCCTTCACCGCGTCCAACAACGTTGAGCATGTTGCCGCAGTGGCCTATCTGCGGAGCCCGGCAATTCCGCGAGACAGCCGGGTCGTCGTGGACAACACGATGTGGCAGGACGTGTACCATGCGGGTTTCTCCTCGCCCTGGCGCACGATCTGGTATTACAAACTGGATCTTGATACGGCGGCGAAGGAGGAGCTACCGGGAGGCTGGCAGGACCTGGACTACGTCGTCCTCACGCCATTCATGCGGCAGGACATCTCGACACTCGGGCTGACCATTATGGCCACCGCGGTCGAGCACTCGAGGGTGGTCGCGCGTTTCGGTACGGGCCCGACGGCTGTTGAGATCCGAAAGGTGCTCAAATGACTCGGCAGCGTAACCGGACAGTGGCACCGAACGGACTGTGGGTGGTCGAAAAATGCCTTCCAGTTCGGTATGAGAACAACCGGAACCGGGGGTAGCGTGAGCCGGAGAATAAAACCGTCGGCGGGTCGGACGTCGGCGCGTCGGGCGTCGGCTGGAATCGTTGCCGGAGCCGTTCCAGCAGTTCCAGCCGCGCGGCGGGAAGTGCTGCCGGGTCCGGTGGCGCAGCAGCCTGCGCTTGATGGAGCCGCCGGGCCACGTTCGGCGGCGAAATCCGAGGTATGGCCACAGTTGACGGTGATCGTGCCGACGAGAAACGAAGCCGGCAACGTCAGTGCGCTCCTGAAGCGGGTCGACGCGGCGCTCGAGGGTATGGCCGCCGAAGTTCTCTTTGTGGATGACTCCACCGACCGCACCCCACAGACGATCGAAGCTGTCAGGCAGAGCTTTAACGTGACGGTGCGTCTGTACCATCGTTCACCCGCCCTGCGCTGGGGAGGGCTCGGTGGTGCCGTCGTTGACGGGCTCCGCCTCTCGCGTTCTCCTTATGCAGTCGTGATGGACGGTGATCTCCAGCACCCACCGGAGGCTCTGCAGACGTTGTATAACGCCGCGGTCGCCAAGCAGGCGGACATGGTCATCGCCAGCCGGTACCGCGGGGACGGGGACGCTGCGGGACTGGCCAGCGGTGTGCGCAGACTCGTGTCATCCGGTGCGAATGCTATCTCCCGGCTGGTTTTCCCCCGGCGGTTGCGGGGTGTGACCGACGTGATGAGTGGATTCTTTCTGGTCCGGGTCGACGCGCTCCATCTCGACCAGTTGCAGCCGAGCGGTTACAAGATACTGCTTGAGCTCCTTGTCCGCACCGACAAGGTCAGCGTGGCGGAAGTCCCGTACTCCTTCGCGGAACGGCACGCGGGTGAGTCCAATGCCTCTGTATTCGAGGGGCTGCGTTTTATCCGGCATCTGTTCTGGCTCAGGGTCCCGCGAGCGGCGCGGTTTGCGTTGGTCGGTGGCACGGGTCTGATACCGAACATCCTCAGTACCGCTGCTCTCACCGCCGTCGGATTACATTACATCATTGCCGCCATCGTGGCTACACAGATCGCCAACGTGTGGAACTTCATTGGTTGCGAGTTGCTCGTCTGGCATGATCGGAAAGGCTCGTGGCGGCGCCGGATGGCCCCGTTCATGCTGCTCAACAGCAGCGACTTGGTCCTTCGGTTGCCGCTGCTCGCCTTCTTCGTGGAGAAGTGGGGGCTCGGCGCCGGAACCGGAACTCTGCTGACCCTGGTCGTCGCGTTCGTGCTGCGGTTCCTGCTCATTGATCGGATAGTGTACAGAAGTCGGGCGGACCACCCTGCGGCGCACCGACCGGATATGACGGCGATGGTCGAGTCGGAAGCGCTCGACCATGTGCTTGTCGAGCATTCGGCATGAATCCTCGGAAGGCGGCCGCCGGAGATCATCCTGCGGTCGTCGCCGATTCGGTTCAGCTGAACGGAACGGTACCGCGATTTCGGTGTGTATCCGAACAGATGCAGCGCCGCTGCTTTTGGAGACGTGGACAGAGAACACTGGAGAAGGTGGTCCTCAATGAT
>NZ_CAUVXG010000006.1:111381-143325 GCF_963555885.1 Protofrankia sp. Cr2 | reverse complement strand
CGGTATGGGTGGGGCTGTCATGGACACCGTCCGGGCAGGATCAGGGTCGGGGTCAAAACCGGGCAATCGTGACGTGACGGCCGAGCGTAGCGCGTAACGTAATTGTCTCGCCACTCACCGACAGGCCGCGCTGGCGGGATCGCAGAGCCGCCTGTTGGTGATCCCGCACTCGCAGTCCGGTCCGCAACCGGTCCAGCATGGCCGCGGATCCGTCCACGGCGATCATGTGCCCGGCGAGCGCCAGGCGCGTGAGGATGTGCCGGCCCAACTGTTCATGGGGCAGCGGCAGCATGTCGTAGCTGCCAGGCATCCCATTCGCGAGGCATGCGCCAACCCTATGGCGCCCTGGATAGCTGCCGGTCAGCGGATTCCCGCCGGTCGATTCCCGCCGGTGGATTCCTGAAGGTCGTTAAGGAAACTTCTTATCAACTTCCCTGCTCCCCGATGGTGTGGGCGGGCCGGGTATCGGGCAGCCTTGAGAGGAGTCTCATACGCAATCTTTGTCACAGCTTGCGGCCGCGGCGGAAAGGGGATCGAACGGACATGACCGCCGATCACGCACCGATACCAACGGTCCGCACACCGGTCTCCGTGCGTCCCGGGGCGGCTGTGACCGTTGGCTTCCTGACCATCCTGCTCGGCGCCTTCACACTTCCCGCCGCGGTGCCGGACCGGCCGTCGGTCGCGTACCTGTCGGCCGGTCTCGCCGGAGCAGCGCTCCTCCTCGGTCTCCTGCTGGCAGCCGATCTCGCTCGGGCCGCCGTCGCCCGTCGGGCCGGCGTGCAGGTGGACGGGATCACGGTCGGCGCCTTCGGTAGCCGGCTGCGTGCCACCACCACCGGGATCAACGAGCCTTCGACGGGAGCCCGCATCGCCTGTGCCGGGTTGGCCGTCAGCGGGCTCGGTGGCGCGGGGCTCGTCACCCTGGGATGGCTCGCCCCGGGCGGCAGCCTGGCGCTGGCCGGCAGCGTCGGGCTCTGGGTCGGTGGCCTCGCGCTTCTGATCACCCTGTCGGAGCTGCTGCCCGCCCCGCGCACAGGCGGCGGGCGTCTGCTCGCGGCGCTGGTGTATCGGCGGACCGGCAGCCGCGAACGCGCGGACGCGGCCGCCGCCAGGGCTGGCGTGATCACTGGTTGGATCCTGATCGCCTCAGGTGCAGCGTTGATCTTCCTGGCTGGTGCGATGGGCCTGTGGGTCGCGTTGCTCGGGTGGCTCGCGCTCGGCTCGGGCCGGGTGGAACAGTCCCGGCTGCGGACGAACAGAGCGCTCGCGGGGGTCTGCGTCGGGGATGTGATGGGGTCCGCACCCGAGATAGTGCCCGGCTGGCGGACGGTGTCCGCGGTTGTCGAGGCAATGGCCGACCAGGGGGTACCCGTATCCGGGCAGGCGGTGTTCGCCGTGGTCGACTTCGACGGCGGCCTCGCAGGGGTGGCGCACCTGCGCGATCTAGCCGCGGTGCCGCTCGACGATCGCGGCCTGACCCGGATGGTGAAGGTCAGCGTCCCGATGGCCGCGGTGCCCACCACCACACCGAACGAGCTTCTGAGCGATCTGCTCCCGCGGCTGGCCGAGCGCCCGGCCGCCGGGTGCGCGCTGGTGCTGGACGGCGATGTGCTGGACGGCGATGTGCTGGACGGCGATGTCGGTCGGGACGGCCTCTCGAACGTAGCCGCCGCCGTGGGCAGGCCACGGCTGATCGGCACGGTCGGCTACTCGGAAATCGCCAGGGCGTTGGCGACCGTGGCCTTGGTGCCCACGGGTACGGTGCCGGCGCGGGATTGCAGGCCGCGAAACGGCCGACCCTGATCCGTGCCCCGCATTCCCACTACCTGGGTAGACGGGGGCGGGGAGTCCCGCGAGTAATGTTGCGGCCATGACGATCAGGAGTGCCGAGGCGTTGGCCAGTGGTCCACCCGTTGATTATCTGGCAGTGGGGAACCCGACCCTCGACGTCCGTCCCGATTCGTCGCTCGCGGTCGGTGGAAGTGTGGTCTACGCCATCATCCAGGCGGCGCGCCTCGGCTTGTGCGCTGCGGGGCTCGGGCGCGGTTGTGCTCCGGAACTGGTACCGGTGTGGATGCCGTTTGCCACCGAGGCGTTCCTCTACATCCAGCCGTCGGCGGACACGACGCGGTTCCGTAACGAAAGCATGGACGGTCGCCGGACCCAGTGGCTGGAAAAATCCGTAGGCCCGGTGTCCGACCTTGACCGGATTCCCGAAACTCGGGTACTGCACCTGGCTCCCGTCGCACGGGAAATCGTCATCGAGGAGGCCGTCCGAGCAAAAGCGCGGGGCCTTCTCGGCCTGACCCCGCAGGGGCTGATCCGCTCCTGGGACGCCCATGGTCTCGTCCACCATCAGCCCTTGGAGATCGACGGCCCGACCGCAGCCACGATCGACGTGGTGGTGTTCGCGGACTATGAGGCGCCGTACCTCAAAGGCGTGGCGCAGGCGGTCCGGCGGGCCGGCGGCATCGTCGTGGTCACCAGGGGCACCGGTGGATGTGAGGTGCTGCTGGCGACCGGCACGCAGGAGTTCCCCGCCGTCGAGACGTCCCAGCTCGTCGACGACACCGGGGCCGGTGACGTGTTCGCCAGCGCGTTGTTCATCGCGTTGGAAGGCGGGAGCACGGTCAGCGAGGCGGTCCGGTTCGCGGCGGCGGCAGCCACCCTGAGTATCGAGGGAATCGGACCGCTGGCGATCGCTTCCCGTGAGGAGATCGACAAGCTGGCCGGTCAGGACAGCTCCCTCGCGTTCCCCTGACCGGATCGCGCCTGTCAGGGCGTCCGCCCTTAGCCCATACTGTAGTCAACAGCGTTGACGACTCCTACCATTTTTGATCTTGGTAGGATGGCAAGCGCACCTATACTGTTCTGTATAGATCAACACATACAGAATGGTGGATGTGGACAAGCCCGCACATGTCATGGACCGGGATCAGCAGTGGGCCACGCTGGTCCGCTTCCTCATACGAGGGGACCCGGCGCTGCGGATCGGCCTGGTGTCAGGACGGCGTCGCCACGGCAAGTCCTACCTACTGCGAGCACTGACCGAAGCAGCGGGCGGGCTCTACGTGACGGCGGTACAGGAGGAAGGCCGCCGGCCGGCACAGCGGCGGTTCGCCGCCGCTCTCGCCCGCTTCGCCGGGCTACCCGCGTCCGCGGTCGAACTGGACGACTGGCAGCAGATCCTCACGACCGCGCTGGAGCTCGTGGAGCGACATCGCTCACCTGGGACGGCTCCGCTGCTGGTCATCGACGAGCTGCCCTACCTCCTCGACCATTCCCCGGAGATCCCGTCGCTGCTGCAGCACCTGTACGACGATTCACAACTGGGACGGACTCCAGGCGGGCGGCTCATTCTGTGCGGTTCCGCGATGAGCGTGATGACCGAGCTGCTCTCGGGGTCCCGGGCACTGCGCGGCCGGGTGGCGCTGGACATGCGGCTGGGTCCGTTCGACTATCGCCAGGCGGCGGCGCTGTGGGGAGTGGCAGACCCGGAAGTGGCGTTGCGTCTGCACGCCGTTCTCGGTGGTGCGCCCGGTTACCGCCAGCTTGTGCAGGACGACCCCCCGGCCACGGTCGAGCAGTTCGGCTCGTGGGTGCAGGAGAACCTGCTTGATCCAGATCTTGGGTTGTTCACGCGGAGCGAGACCGAACACCTGCTCCGCGAGGATCCCCGCATCACCCGGCGGACCCTCTACTACGACATCCTGACCGCGGTCGCGTCAGGTGCGGGCACCCCTGCCAAGATCGGCAGCATGATCGGACGGGAGCGGACAGCGCTCACTCATGCACTGGACGTCCTGGAGTCCGCAGGCTACCTGCGACGTGATCAGGACATGCTGCGCCAGCGGAACACAGTCATCACGGTGACAGATCCGATCATCAGGTTCAACCAGTTGATCACAGTGCCCTACAGTGACCTGCTGGAACGTCACGAGGCCGCCGCGGTGTGGCAGGCGTCCACCGCGACGTTCGCGGCGCAGATCCTCGGCCCGCACGTCGAGGAACTGGCACGGACCTGGACGCGTACCTTCGCGACGCGGGAGGTGTTCGGTGGGCAGCCGCTGGGCATAGTCGGCAGCGCGGCCGTGCACGACGGCGCGGGACGTGCCAGGCATGAGGTGGACGTTCTGGCGCTCGCGGCGGGCGAGCGGCCCCGGGTACCAGGCGTCCGTATTGCCCTGATCGGAGAGGCGAAGGCGACCGCCCAGCGTCGCACTCCAGGTGACCTCAACCGGCTCGAACGCATCCGTGCGGTTCTCACCGAAGACGGCCACGACGCAGCCGCCGCCGTCCTCGCGATCTTCTCGCTGACCGGCTTCAGCCCAGATCTGCGGCTTCTCGCCGACCAGCGCGACGACGTCCGTCTCATCGACATCAACGCCCTGTACGGGCGGGCCGAGCCGTGAACCGCGCTCCACTGCGCTGGCTGTCGCTCTTGATGTCTGATGTATGTACACTGTTAGTACGACGTGCAGGGTCGAGTTGGGTCGAACGTTAAGGTGAGTGATGGACGTGGCTGCGGCGAAGACGGACCGGTTGGGCCTGCGCACGAGCACGCGTCAACGGGCGCTGCTGGAGGCGGCGAGCGATGCGGAGGGCGTCACGGTGACCGATTTCGTCCTGCGGCACGCGACCAGGGCCGCGGAGAACGTGCTGGCCGACCGGCGGATCTTCGGTGTGGACGACGCGGCCTGGGAGGCGTTCACCACGACGCTCGACCGTCCACCTCGCGAGATTCCCGGCTTGCGTGACCTGTTGGCGTCTGCGACCGTGCTGGACGAGGGGTAGTGCTTGCGAGCCTTTGGTGATGTCGAGCCGCTGGACGGCTCGCACCGTCTCGCGGATTTCGACTGCGGTTCGGATGCCCAGACGGTTTGGTTACGTCGTAGCGCGATGCTTGCCCACAGTTCCGGCACGTCCCGGGTCTGGGTGGTTCGCCGACGCAAGGATGAGGGCGTTGCCGGCTTTTATGCGTTGGCAACGGGCCAGGTCATGCACTCCAACGTCCCGCGGCGCGTCGCGCAGGGTACGGGACGGCATCCGATACCTGTCATTGTCCTGACCCGTCTCGCCGTCGATCTGCAAGACCAGGGTCACGGACTCGGCCGGGCACTTGTCGTGGACGCGCTACGGCGGACAGCGGCGGCGGCTGATCTCGTCGGAATCCGCGCGCTGCTGATCCATGCGGAAGACGACGACGCGCGGTCGTTCTATCTGCGGCTTGCAGCCTTTGAGCCGAGCCCGACCGACGCCCTGCATCTCTTTCTTCTCATGAAGGATCTCCGACGTGCTCTGACAGGTTCCTGACGCGCCCTGCACCGGGCTGGCGCGATGTTGCCTCTGGTTCGGTGAGCGTCAGCTGTCGGTGTCCCTGGGGTGGCGGGTGGCGGAGTAGACGAGGTGCACGGTCCGGCGGGGTTCGTCGACGAGGTAACGTACGCGGCCGCCGGCGGTCACCTCGTCGCCGCGTTTGGGGCTCACGGGGCATACACCTCCCCATGGTCCTCATCCGGGAGGGGCGCCGTCAGCGCTGCGGTCAGTTCGGGGTCGGCGAGAATTCTGGCGGTGGCACGCCATTCGACGATGACCCGGTGCAGATGGGAATGGATATCCAGTTCTGCGACGTCGCGGGTCGCGTTCACGAGGTCGGCGAGGAACTCGCGTATTTCGTCGGCGGACAGGTGCCTGCTCCAGGGGAAGACCTCGGGCAGGGCGAGCAGGACAGCCCGCGCGCCTTCGTCGTTGCCGATCAGCGCGGTGAACAGGCGGGCGGTGACGTCGGCGGTCTCCTCCCGCTGCCGATCATGATGCTCCGTGGTGAGGTAGAGGTTCTCGCCGTCACGCCGCGTCACTTGGACGCGCTGGGCGCGTTCGACGGTGTCAACGACCCTCTTGGAGTTCTTCGACAGGTCGGAGAAGGAAACGGTGAGGGCGAACATAGATCAAAAATACTTCGGAACACGTTCCGAAGTCAACCGGGGCGGGTCGTCGGGGCATTGGGGCACCGGGCGGTCAGATCGCGAGTGCGGTGAGGATGAGGCCCAGACCCTCGTGGAACTGGGTTTCCATTGCCCCGGCGAGGTGGTCGGCGACCGCGGCGAGGTGGGGGAAGCGGGCGGCGGCCGAGCTGATCGCGGTCACCGGGGTGACGGTGGCGTCCGGACCCTTGTGGGCGATGGTCGCCGCGGTGTGGCGGGCTTCGGTCAGGGCGTGACCGAGGGTGTAGAAGAGCAGCGTCTGGAAGGCGTTCGCCGCATCATGGTCGGGCATGCCGGCGTCACGCAGCAGGCCGATCGCGTGGTTGGTCCGGTCCCAGCTGGCTTCGCCGCCCGGCGGCCGGCGCAGGACGATCGGCGCGAGGGTCGGATGGCGCAGCAGTGACCTGCGCAGCTGGGCGAACGTCTCGCGCAGGTCGGCGTGCGGGTCGTCGGTGTGGGGGAGCGGTTCCTCACCGCGCACGACCCGGTCGGCCAGCGCCTCCAGGAGCTCGTTCTTGGTGCGGAAATGCCGGTAGACCGCGGTCGGGTCGATGTTCAGCCGGGCACCGAGCGCTCGCATGCTGAAGCCGCCGACCCCGCCGATGTCGACGATCTCCATCGCGGTGTCGAGCAGAAGCTGCTGGGACAACGTCCCGCGGGGGGTGCGGGTGTGGCGGGGCTGCGCCGTCTCCACCGGTCTCCTTTGATCTGCCTCGTAGTCGGTACCCACAGTGTAGTCAACGCTGTTGACGCCACCTCGTGGCCGATTCGATCTTCATCCTGACGCATATCCCTCGATGGGACGGTTGAATGGTCGCTCTGCGATTGCGGTGTGCGACAGAAAGTAGATCGCCCGGGACGGGGAAGTAAAGGCGTAGCAGATCTGCTGAGCCTGGGGAGCTGAATATGCCACACGTGGACGAAAGGGACGCTCGTAAGGTCGCCGAAGCCGCGCGGGAGACAGCATGGACGCGTCCGTCGTTCGGTAAGGAGCTGTTCCTCGGTCACCTCCGCCTCGATCTCATCTCACCGCATCCACGGCCGCCGGCGGCCGACCGCGACCGGGGCGAGGCATTCCTCACCGGGCTGGCGGCCTTCCTGCGCGAGCACGTGGATCCACTGGCGATCGAGCGGGACGGTCACATCCCGGCGGATGTCGTCGAAGGACTCAAGCGGCTCGGCGCGCTGGGTATGAAGATCCCGCAGGAGTACGGCGGCCTCGGGTTGAGCACCCTCTACTACAACCGTGCGCTGGCGCTCGCCGGCAGCTGGCACTCGTCCATCCCGACGCTGCTCTCCGCGCACCAGTCGATCGGCGTGGCCGAACCGGTCCGCCGGTTCGGCACGAGCGAGCAGAAGCGCACCTACCTGCCGCTGGTCGCACGCAACGAGATCAGCGCGTTCCTGCTGACCGAACCAGACGTGGGAAGCGACCCGGCCCGGATGAGCGCACGGGCCGTCCCCGTGGACGACGGCGCGGCCTATGAGCTGTCCGGGCGCAAGCTGTGGACCACCAACGGTGTGATCGCCGACCGGCTGGTCGTGATGGCGGTCGTACCGAAGTCCACGGATCATCGCGGCGGTATCACCTGCTTCATCGTCGACGCGCACGCACCTGGTGTGACGGTGGAGCACCGCAACGAGTTCATGGGGCTACGCGGTATCGAGAACGGTGTCACTCACTTCGATCGGGTACGGGTACCGACCCAGGACCGGCTCGGCCGGGAGGGCGAGGGGCTCAAGATTGCCCTGACCACCCTCAACACCGGCCGTCTGGCGTTGCCCGCGGTCTGCGCCGGCACCGCCAAATACGCGTTGCGGATCGCCCGTGAGTGGGCCGCCGAGCGGGTCCAGTGGGGTCAGCCCATCGGGCGGCACGAGGCGATTGCCCAGAAGATCGCGTTCATCGCCGCGACGACATTCGCGATGGAGGCGGTCGTCGAACTGTCGGCGATGATGGCCGACGAGGGCGGCAAGGACATCCGGATCGAGGCCGCGCTCGCCAAGCTGTACGCGAGCGAGATGGCGTGGCTCGTCGCCGACGAGATGGTGCAGATCCGCGGTGGCCGTGGCTACGAGACAGCCCAGTCGCTGGCCAACCGTGGCGAACGGCCCGTCCCGGCCGAGCAGATGCTGCGCGACCTGCGCATCAATCGGATCTTCGAAGGCTCCAGTGAGATCATGAAGCTGCTGATCGCCCGGGAAGCCGTCGACACCCATCTGGCGGTCGCCGGCGACATCATCGACACCGAAGTCCCGTTGTCGGCCAGGGCGCGGACCTCCGCGCGCGCCGCGGGTTTCTACGCCCGCTGGCTGCCCCGGCTCGCCGTGGGGGAGGGGACCGACCCCCGTTCGTTCGCCGAGTTCGGTTCGCTCGCGGGCCATCTCCGGTTCGTCGAACGGTCCGCGCGCAAAATGGCCCGCTCCACCTTCTACGGAATGAGCCGCTGGAAGGGCGGGATGGAAAAGAGGCAGATGTTCCTCGGTCGCATCGTCGACATCGGCGCGGAGCTGTTCGCCATGAGTGCGTCCGTGGTCCGCGCGCAGATGCTCGCGCAGGACGGCGAGCCGACCGCCATCGAGTTGGCCGACCTGTTCTGCCGGCAGTCCCGGCGGCGGGTCGACGCCCTCTTCGACGCGTTGTGGCGTAACGACGACGCCGAGAACTTCCGGGCCGCGCAGCAGGTCCTGACCGGCAGGTTCGGCTGGGCTGAGGCGGGTGTGCTCGACCCCAGTGGTGGCGGCCCGTTCCTCGCCGACGCCCGCCGCGCGGCCGAAGAAGCTGATCATGCAGGCGAAGACGCTGATCATTCAGGCTGGGCGGCGGACGCCGGTATGGCCGCGACGGCCGACAAGACCTCGGACGGTGTCGACACCGTGGACCGCGCCGCGGCGATGGGATCCGTGCTGCGGATCGGTGTGGCCCCGCGAACCTGATCCCGATCGGCCGATATCCACCGGAGAGGCCCTACACTGTCGGCTGACCGGGGATATCGATCGAAAGGGCGCCGCGTCATGTCCGAGCTTTCCGAGGCCCCTGACCAGGCCCTCTTGTCGTTGGACACGTCGATCCCGCATTCGGCCCGGGTCTGGAACTACTGGCTCGGCGGTAAGGACAACTTCGCGGCTGACCGTGAGATGGCCGAGCACATCCTCACGGTGATGCCCAGCCTCGTGATGTCCGCCCGCGCCGACCGGGCGTTCCTCGGCCGGGTTGTCCGCTATCTCGTAGCGGAGGCGGGGATCCGGCAGTTTCTGGACGTCGGCACCGGTCTACCCACGGCCGACAACACGCACGAAGTCGCACAGGCGCTCGCGCCGGAGTGCCGGATCGTCTACGTGGACAACGATCCGATCGTGCTGGTACACGCCCGCGCTCTGCTGACCAGCAGCCCGTCGGGGACAACGGAGTACGTCGATGCAGACCTGCGTGACCCGGAGAAGATCCTGCTGGCGGCGCAGGCCACGCTCGACTTCACCCGGCCGGTCGCGTTGATGCTCCTCGGCTCCCTGAACTTCGTCGTTGACACCGCACAGGCGCGGGCGAGCGTCGCGACGTTTCTTGCCGCGCTACCGGCTGGTAGTTACCTGGTGGTCGCTCATCCGAGCGCGGAGGTCCACGGCGAGGCGATGGAGGAAGCGGTCCGGCTCTGGAACGACGCAGGCTCATCGCAAATGACTCTGCGTAACCGTGAGGAGATCGCCGCTTTCTTCGACGGCCTGGAGCTGCTGGAGCCCGGGGTGGTGTCGTGCTCGCGGTGGCGGCCGGATTCCGCCGAAGCGGGTGCGGCCGAGGTGTCACAGTTCTGCGCGGTCGGACGAAAGCCGTAACGCGCTTTCCGCACCCGAACGCGCCGACCCTGCGTCTGCGTCGGCTGGGTCTGCGGTGCTGGTTGAGTCTGCGGTGTCGGCTGGGTCTGCGCCAGGCACGATACGGTCGAAGAACCGCAACAACTCGACCGGAATCGGCATCACCAGCGTGGAGTTCTTTTCCGCAGCCACCTCGACCACGGTCTGCAGGAGTCGCAACTGCAGGCCGCTGGGATCCGCCGCCAACACCCGGCCGGCCTGGGCGAGCATCCGGGATGCCTGGAACTCGCCCTCAGCCGTGATCACACGGGCTCGCCGCTCCCGTTCGGCTTCGGCCTGCTTCGACATCGACCGCTTCATCGACTCGGGAAGCGCGAGGTCCTTGAGCTCGACCCGTTCGATCTTGACTCCCCACGGCTTCTCGGTAGGTTCGTCGATCACCGCGCGCAGCTCGGCATTCACCCTCTCCTGGTCGGAAAGAAGATGATCCAAGTCGCTGCGGCCGATGACCGAACGCAGTGAGGTCTGCGCCACCTCAGTCACGGCGAAGGTGTAGTTCTCGACGTTGACGATCGCCTTGACCGGGTCGATGACCCGGAAGTAGACGACCGCCTCCACGGTAAGCGTCACGTTGTCCCGGGTGATGCACTCCTGGGTGGGTACAGACATCGCCACGATCCGCATGTTGACCTTGATGATGTGGTCGACGCCGAACGGAATAACGAACGTCAGGCCGGGGGAGCGGAGCTTGGACCGCAGCCGGCCGAAGCGGAACACCAGCCCCCGCTCGTACTGCTGCACCGTCCTCAGCGAGGCGAGCAACAGCACCACGGCGACCACGATCAGGACGATCAGTAAGCCGATCATAATGCGGGATCATAGACTGATCATTGCTGGTACGGGGTATCTGTCGCTTTTCTAACCATCGGCTATGGGATAAAGCCTGATATCCCGGCATCATGGAGTCATGCAGCGCGACGACCCAGATGCCGGTGATGGGATGGCCGGGAAGGGGATGGCCGGGCTCGGTACGTCGTGTCCCTTTACGGTGGAAAGACCGATCATGCGACAGCGCTGGGAGCGGCTGACGTTCGTGCACTGGCCCTTCGATCCGGCGGTGGTACAGCAGCTTCTTCCGGACGGCCTGCGGGTCGACACCTACGACGGTGCGGCATGGGTCGGCCTGGTGCCGTTCTTCATGCGGGTCGCGACCGCGGCCGGACATGAGGTGGCGTGGGCGTCGACCTTCTGCGAAACCAACGTCCGCACCTACGTTTATGATCATGAAGGGCGGCGGGGAATCTGGTTCTTCTCTCTGGACGCGGCCCGGCTCGGTGCGGTGGCCGTCGCGCGCACCACCTACCGGCTGCCCTACTTCTGGTCGTCGATGCGGCTGGTGGAGACCGCGGAGGAGATCTCCTACACCTGCGCACGGCGGTGGCCCGGTCCGCGCGCCATCAGCCGGGTGACGATCCGGATCGGTGAGCCGTTCGGATCCGGTGACCTCGACGAGCGGGACCATTTCCTGACGGCCCGGTGGATCCTGTTCAGCGCGGCCGGTACCCGGCGCCGTTTCGCGCGGGCATGGCACGAGCCGTGGCCCCTGCACCGGGCCACGGCTGTGGCGCTCGACGACAGGCTGGTCGCCGCGGCCGGCCTCCCGCAGCCGCGGGACGAACCCCTGGTGCACTACTCCCCGGGCGTCGATGTCCGCATCGGCCGACCCGAACGCTACCGGCCGATGCCATCGTAAGAGCGCCCGGTCAGGGGCGCTCGGGCACGCTGTCTGGATAAGGACCCCATGCCTCCCGCTTGGCGGTGGCCGGTTTGCGACCGAGTTTCCCGGCCCGGACCTGGGTGGCGAGGCTGTCGAGGATCACCCGGCTGGACAGCAGCGCGGTCTGTTCGGCCCAGTCATAGGGCGGTGAACACTCGACGACCTCGATGCCCGCCAGGCCGGGCTCGGAGATCATACGGACGAGGTTGAGGGCCTCGCGGGGCAGGAGACCGCCCGGTTCGGGCCAGCCGGTTCCGGGGACGAAGCCGGCGTCGATCACGTCGATGTCGAAGGACAGGTATACGGCTTTGGCGTTTTTCCACGCCGTCTCCAGGGCGAGTTCGGCGACTTTCTCGATGCCGACCCGTTCCACGTCGCCGACGGTGATGACGGTCGTGCCACGCTCACGGCCGACCGTGACCCCGGCCCGTGGCGCCTGCCAGCCGCCGATGCCGATCTGGACCAGGTTGGTGGCCGGCGCGTTGCCGATGTTGGTCGCGTGGAACCACGGCGTAGTGTGCATCCGCTCGTCGAGGTCGCTTGCCTGAGTGTCGACGTGGCGGTCGAAGTGAATGATGCCGATGTTGCCGTCCAGGTACGGCGCCATCCCACGGATGGTCGGGAATCCGATCGAGTGGTCCCCACCCAGGACGACCGGCATCACACCCTGTTGCACGACGTGGGCCATTGCCTGGCTGATCTGGTCGAAGGACTTCTCCAGGTTGCCGGGAATGGTGAACACGTCGCCGATGTCGACCAGGTTGAGCTGCTCGCGCAGATCGACACCGAGCTCGTAGGAGTAGGTGCCGAACAGGTTGGTCGAGCGCCGGATCCCCTGCGGGCCGAAGCGGGTACCCGGCCGGTATGTCGTCCCGGCGTCCAGAGGAACTCCGAAGATCGCCACCTCGGCATCCGAGACGTCGTGCACATCCTCGATGTACGGGCACTTCAGGAAGGTGCCCCGTTCACCGGCGAAGTGCGGTACCTCGCCGCGGGCGAAGGTCGGAATCGTACGATCGATGATCGTCGGTGCGCCCGCCAGGCCGTGAGCGAGCCGGCGTTGGATCTCCTCCTCCGCCCGCCGGGTCGGTAGCTGGGCCTCGGCCTGCTGAGCCCAGTTTCCCTCACGGTCGACCCGGTCGTTCCCGGACGCCACCATCCCATGCCTCCACAATTCGGTTCGGATACCCGTCCTCGTACCGTCCGGATGCCTCGTTGCAGGTACGGGCGGCTTAGAGCGTCCGGCAATAGGGGCGCGGCGTCGCGGGGCCGGGGCACGCACCTCGCCTCGTTGTCGTCGGTCGATACCCGACACCAGGGTGCCTTCCTCCTCCGCCTCGCGATCTACGCACCCCGACCCCGTTCCTTCATCCACGCCCCTATTGCCGGACGCTCTTATGGTGCAACCATTTCCCTGCCAGCGGTCAGGCGTTCGGCTTCACCTCGCATGCGGGCAAGAATCGACAGGCGGTCCTCTCTGAGAATCCGACGCGTGGTGATCCGGTCCGGATAGCTACGCATGAACATGTTGGTGAAATGACTGCCATAGTGGATGTAATCAGAAGTCGGGCCGGACAACGGGCGGACGCAGGCCTCGAAGCTCGGCTCGTGGAAGTAGGCGAGTGCGAAGCGCTCCCGGGTGTTCAGCCTGACCTTGTGCGGGGTTGAAAGAAGAAATCCGTTCGTCAGGAACTGAAGAATATCACCGGGGAACACCGTCAGTACGCTCGGCACCGGCTTCACGAACGTCCACGGATCGACATCTTCGTACATTCCCGCCGCGCTTTCGTCCGCCAGCCAGTTCCTGTTCCGCCGCTCGCCCTCGACAGGTGGACGTATGTAGAGTCCGCCCACGTCGTCCTGGGCGGCGATCACCAGCAGCCCGTAGTCGGTATGGGCGCCGATGCCCCGGGAGGTCTGTTCCGATGCGGCGGGGAAGCGCAGCACCCGCATGTGGTGCCAGCCGTCGTCGGTCAGTTTTGTCAATGCGTCGATGTCAGTCGACCCCAACCCCAGGGCGGTCAGTTTCAGTAATTTTTCACCGAAAACGGCGGCTCCGTCCATGAACGCCTGCATGCTTCGCTGGTAGTCGGCGTCAGGCCACGGGGCCGGGCCGTGACACGGCCATTGTCCCGCTACGCGGGCATCGTCGCGAGCGACGTCCTTGCACACGGTGAAAATCTCGGAATAGTCCGCCTCGCCGGCCGTGACCTCTTCCCCGGACGCGATGTAGCCGCTGTAGGTCAGATCACTGACGCACCCGTACTTGACCGCCTTGGGCATGCGGAAAAAGCGTCTGCTCGCCTCGATCGCAGCCTGGGTCTTCTGGTCCTGTTCCGGGCCGGTGGCGACCTGGAAAATTCCGTCCGTTCGCCATGCCTGCATCATCGCACGCGCCAGAACGATGTCGGATTCCGTCCCGCTGACGGATTCGGGCAGGTGGAAGGTTCGTAGCTCGGTCAACTCGGCCTCCTTACGTGGAGGATCGCCGCTGCGACCCGCTTCAGAACATCAGAGCCGCACCATCGGAGCTCCGTCGGAAAGTCCGGGAGGAGCCGATCGCGAGGTGGGCTCAGTTTCCCCCGGTTCTCCTGATTGAGCCAGGATGACCATGTGCTGGTATCGACGACGCCCCGCTGTCTGCTACCTGGGTAGCGGCACTGGTATTGGCACTACTACCGTCAACGCGCTGCTCCCGTTTTTGGAGAATTCGGTCCAGCGTAGGTCGGACTGATCCTCCCCGACAATCCGTACAGCCGCCATCACGTCATCGGTAACCAAGACTTTTTAGCAAGGCGGGGCGGCACCCCAGGTCGTTTCAGTTCGACGTCCTCGGTGGGAATGGGGTACACAGGCTGTCGTCACCAGCGGCATCCTGGTCCCCAACCCTGATCATTCGTGGCCGGGTGCTTCCAGGACAAAGTCAGACCGGGCCTCAATCGGACAGGAGTGTCCGGCTGCTAAGGAGGTCGGCAATGGCGGTGCGAGAGTTGTGGGCTCGCAGTGCACGAAAAAGGATGAGTCGTACCGTCGAGGCATTGGTGTTTGCTGTTGGATTTATCATCGTGAGCTGTGGGCCCGCCGCCGCGAGTTCGAGAGCGGTCTCTCCTCGCCTCTGTGCGACGAAGCCCGCCCCCCCATCGGGCAGCTCTGGTATGTCGAGCGGTTCGGCCACCCCTGCACCGATCATGTCGGGCAGCAGCGTGTGGAGCTTCGTGTCCGCGCCGAACCTGCATCCCATGCGGGTTGCCGTGACCACGCAACGACCGGGAACGGCGCCCGGCAAGATTTTTGTCGCCCCCTACAGCTTGAGCGGGATGGTCGGCCAGACGGGGTCACTGATCGCCGACGACTCCGGCGATCCGGTCTGGTTCCGCCCGCTGTCCTCGACGAATCTCCAGAACGCCGACTTCAGGGTGCAGACCTATCACAACTCCCGGACCGGAACGACGCAGCCGGTGTTGACCTGGTGGCAGGGATCCATCGCCATCCCGCCCACGTATACGAACCTGCCGGGCGGCGCACCCGAGCCGGGCGGGTGTTACTACATCTACGACACCCATTATCGTCTGCTTAAGACGGTATCGGCGCGGCACGGATTCAACGCGGACGAGCACGAGTTCCTCCTGACCCGCCGGGGGACTGCGCTGTTCATCGCGTCCAAACCGGTACCCATGGATCTCCGCCCCTACGGGGGTCCCAGAAATGGTGCGATCCTGGACAGTGAGATCCAGGAGGTCGACCTTGCCACCGGCAGGCTCGTCTTCTCGTGGGACATGTTGGCGCATGTGAATCCGGCCGATTCTGAGGTGCCGGCGACCGATGCATCGTCATCCGCTGGGATATGGGACCCCTACCACATGAACTCGATCGACGAGGGACCCGGCGGGCAGCTGTTGGTCTCTGCTCGCAATATGTGGGCGGTCTACGACATCGCCAAGCGCACCGGGAGGATCCGTTGGCAACTCGGTGGCAAGAAGAGTGACTTCACTCTCGGTCAGAACGCGGACTTCTACTGGCAGCACGATGCCCGATTCCGGCCGGGAAACACGATCAGCATGTTCGACGACGGCTGCTGCAATTCACCGGACAAAACACCCGAACAGCAGTCGCACGGCCTGATCCTCAGCCTCGACTTTCGCCACCACCACGCGTCCGCCGTGAAGACCTACTATCATGAGCCACCGTTGTACGCGGCATCCCAGGGAAGTAGCCAGGAGCTGTCCAACGGCGACGCTTTCATCGGATGGGGTCAGGAGTCGTACTATTCGGAGTACGCGGGTGCGGGGAACTCCGAGAACAACGGTTTGCGGAGCCTGCGCTACGACGCGAAGATGCCGGGTTCGAACATCTCGTATCGAGCATTTCGGAACGAATGGATCGGTACCCCGTACTACCCGCCGAGCGTGGCGGCACGAGCCGGCGGCGGACAAACCATCGTATACGCCTCCTGGAACGGTTCGACGCAGACGAGGGCCTGGCAGGTGCTCGGTGGACCAGACACCGGTTCCCTGGTGCCGCTGGTCAGCCACGCCCGACGATCCGGGTTTGAGACCGCGGTCGCGACGAACAATCGCGGGCCGTACTTCCAGGTGAAGGCGCTGGATGCGGACGGGACGGTCCTCGGGACCTCCAGGATCGTAAAAGTCGATTGAATCATCCGTTTGATCGTTGACGAGAAGGTCATGGGGTGGGCTGCTACCAGCTGGCCGCCCACCCCGCCGGCTGGACGCGGATGTCAGGTCACGAGCGCCTGCAGAGGATCTCGCCGTGGAGAACGGCGAACCAGCCGTCGGGGGAGGCCGCCCAGGTACGCCACGCGCTCGACATCCGGGCGAGGTCGTCGTCGCGGGCGAGGCCCGATGCCAGCAGCTGGTCGGCTACGGCCGAGGCCACGATGCGTTCGGCCCACATCCCGCCCCACCAGGCCCGGTCCGCCGGGGTCGCGAAGCACCAGGTGCTGGCCGTCGCCGTCACGTCGGTGAACCCGGCGGCGCGGGCCCAGGACAGCAGGTGGCGGCCGGCGTCGGGCTCGCCCCCGTTGGCACGCGTTGCCTGCTGGAACAGGGCGAGCCACTCGTCCAACTCCGGGAGCCGTGGGTACCAGGCGAACGCCGCGCAGTCGCCCTCGCGGGCGGCCACTATCCCGCCGGGCCGGCAGACCCGGCGCATCTCCCGCAGAGCGCCCACCGGGTCGGCCACATGCTGGAGGACCTGGTGGGCATGCACGACGTCGACGCTGTCGTTCGGCAGGTCGAGCGCGGTGACGTCCCCGACGATGAAGTCGATGGTGTCCTGGCCGCGGGCGGCGGTCTCGGCCCGCGCGAGGTCCAGGACCTCCTCGCTGATCTCGAGCGCCGTCACCCGTCCCGGAGCGACGCGGGCCGCCAGGTCGGCGGTGATCGTGCCGGGCCCGGCGCCGACGTCGAGCACGGTCATGCCCGGCACCAACCAGGGGAGTAGATAGGCCGCCGAGTTCTCGGCGGTGCGCCACCGGTGTGCGCGCAGCACCGACACGTGATGTCCATGCGTGTAGACGTTCGCGGCATCCACCACAGAAACCTCCAGCCAGAAATCCCATATAATGGGACGCCAGTCCCGAATATTGAGTCGTGTGTGATGCTACGCCCCGCAAGCCGGCGAGAGAAGGCGCCGGCGCATCGGCCCTTGAGGGCTATCACTCGGGAAATCGGACACGCATCGCTGGACTCGACCCGGATCTACACCCTGCCCACCGACGACGACCTCGACGCCGCCATCGCCCGCGTCACGGCCGACCGATGATCTCGCCGACCATGACGCTTGTCCGGAGCGTCACCGGCCGCGCGCAACGGTCCACCACCTGCATCACCGTGACCGGGGAGATCGACCTGGCGACCAGCGCAGACCTGACCGCCGCGGTCACCTGGGCGCTACGCGGCGGGCCGGCACTCGGCATGTTGCTGTTCAACCCCGCCGCCGTGTCGTTCCTGGACTGCGCCGGCGTCGCTGAATTGTTTGGCTTGTTGGGTTAGACGAGAGGTTGACTGAACCCGTTGATAGTCAACAGTGTTGACGACTCTGCGTTGATCGAATTTGATCTTTAAACAAAATCAAAACCATCCAAAACGGCTACCGGGCGCCGAAGGCGGTTACCCACTCCTTGCCACTTTCAACGTATAGCGCACCGGGGGACTTGCGGCAAGACCCGGGTCGTGCAGGAGAATCTCCAGCCGAAGCCAGAACCTGCGGAAATCAGGGATTCTCGCGGGACGTCGAACCGCCGGTGTGCGCCGCCGGACTGCGTGGAGCAGCTGGCCGACATGCAACCGTGCTGACTGGGGGATTTCATGATTGACGTGATCGTTGCCGGCGGCGGACCGACCGGCGTGATGCTGGCAAGCGAGTTGCGGCTGCACGGCGTGCACGCACTCGTGCTGGAGAAGGAGGCGGAGCCGACCAGGATTGTCCGCGCGCTCGGCCTGCACGCGCGCAGCGTCGAGGTGATGGACCAGCGCGGTCTGCTGGAGCGGTTCCTCGCGCTCGGCCAGCAGTACCCGGTCAGTGGTTTCTTCGCCGGCATCGTCAAGCCGGCGCCGGACCGGCTGGACACCGCACATCCCTACGTCCTGGGCATCGCGCAGACCACCACCGAGCGCCTGCTGACCGAGCACGCCACCGAGATCGGCGTCGAGATCCGGCGCAGTTGCGAACTGGTCGGGCTGAGCCAGGACGACCACGGGGTGACCGCCGAGCTGGCCGACGGCACGCAGCTGCGCTCGCGCTACCTCGTCGGCTGCGACGGCGGCCGCAGCACGGTGCGCACGCTGCTCGGCGTCGGCTTCCCCGGTGAGCCCGCCCGGGTCCAGTGGCTGCTGGGCGAGGTGGAGGTGGCCATGCCGGCGGAGGAGTTGGCGGCCGTGGTGGCCGAAGTCCGCAAGACCGATCTGGGGTTCGGCGCCGGGCCTCTCGGGGACGGGGTGTACCGCGTCGTCGTGCGCGCCGACGGGGTGGCCGAGGACCGCACGGTCCCGCCGACCCTGGACGACCTCAAGCAGCAGCTGCGGGCGATCGCCGGCACCGACTTCGGCGCGCACTCACCGCGCTGGCTCTCCCGCTTCGGTGACGCCACTCGGCTGGCCGAGCGCTACCGGACCGGCCGGGTGCTGCTGGCCGGCGACGCGGCGCACATCCACCCGCCGACCGGCGGGCAGGGCCTCAACCTCGCCATCCAGGATGCGTTCAACCTCGGCTGGAAACTGGCCGCCGAGGTCAACGGCTGGGCACCGGCGGGGCTGCTGGACAGCTACCACACCGAACGGCACCCGGTGGCCGCCGACGTGCTCGACACCACCCGCGCGCTGGTCGAGCTGGGGTCCCCCGAGCCGGCTCCCCGGGCAGTGCGCCGGCTGCTGTCGGAACTGATGGACTTCGAGGAGGTGAACCGCCACCTGATCGAGAAGATCACCGCAATCGGGGTCCGCTACGACTTCGGCGCGGGCCATGACCTGCTCGGCCGGCGGCTCCGGGACATCGCACTGAAACGGGGGCGCCTCTACGAGCTGATGCACGACGGCCGCGGACTGCTGCTCGACCAGACCGGCCTACTCTCGGTGGCGGGCTGGGCAGATCGGGTCGACCACGTCGTCGACGTCAGCGAGGAACTGGACGTGCCCGCCGTGCTGCTGCGGCCGGACGGCCACGTGGCGTGGGTCGGTGACGATCAGCAGGATCTGCACAGCGGGCTGCCACGGTGGTTCGGCGCCGCCGTCAGCTGAGCGCGCAGTCCTCGACGCGAGCGCCTGTCCCTCCGGAGGATCATCGGACTACCCTTAAAGCCGTAACGGATCAGACACGGAAGGCACATCCAATGGCATGGAACAAGCGGGGCAGCACCGGCGGCGGCGCAAGCACCGGCCGAGACGGCGTCAAACGCGGCGGTAAGGACGCCACGGCCCAGACGAACGTCAGCGACGTTGAGTTCGCGGATTGCCCCACCTGCAACGGTTCCGGCAAGGTTGTTTTTGACAGGTCCGAGCATGACGAAGGCGGCGGCTTCAGCGGCACGCAGGAGCGGACGTGCGACGCTTGCAGCGGCGCCGGGAAGATCAAGAAGAAGTGAAGAAGAAGTAATGACGGACGACCCGACGGACGGCGAGACGCCGGTCGTCCCGATGCTGGCCCTGGTGGCCTGCAACAAATGCCGGCGCCGCCGCGGCGCCCAGTTGCACGCAACCGGCGCCGTCGAGCCGATCCCCGAGACGGGGACCTGCCCGCACGGTAAGCCGCTGCGGACGGTGTGGGCGCCGGGCTACGGACCGGGCGCGGAGCCGCCGCCCGAGTCGGGATGGGACACCCGGCCGCCGGTGTAGGGGTCGCTGCTAGGGACCTCCGCAAGCAGCTCACCGGGCAGCGCGGCGGGGGGTCCCTAGAGATGGCCTATAGCGGGTGGACCTTGTGCTTCGAATCCCACCACAGGACGTAGAACACTCCTTGATGCGCGCCGTGATGCGCGCCGTGATGCGCGCCGTGATGCGCGCCGTGATGCGCGCCGTGATGCGCGCCGTGATGCGCGGGGACAGTAGCAGTCCTACCGCGTGGGGAGGGTCCGAGTCGCCTGTCCGTTACCAGATGTCCACTCAGCAAGGTCAACCGCCGGTACGCGTCTCCCACTCGGACCGGGTGGCGGCGTAGATCACGCTCGGTCGCCCGTGGAGTGACCACTCGCCGTCCAGGGCCAGGCCCTGGCCCCACCGGTCGTGACGTACCGTCCAGACCTCATCTCGTCCGGAGGATCATTGGACTACCGTTACGTTCGTAACGGAACAGACACGGAAGGTGCATACAATGGCATGGAACAAGCGGGGTAGCACCGATGGCGGTGCAAGCACCGATGGCGGTGCAAGCACCGGCCGAGACGGCGTCAAGCGCGGCGGCAAGGACTCCACTGCCGGTAGAAACGTCCGTGACGTTGAGTTCGCGGACTGCCCCACCTGCAACGGCGCCGGCAAGGTTGTTTTTGACAGGTCCGAGCAGGACCAAGACGGCGGCTTCAGCGGCACCCAGAGCAAAGATTGTGGCACATGCAGCGGGTCAGGACGGGTGGCCAAGTGAGCGCAGATGATTCGGTTGATGCGGTTCGCATGCTGGAACTTGTCGCCTGCAACAAATGCCGGCGGCAGCGCGGAGCCCAGTTGCACGCAACCGGCAGCGTCGAGCCGATCCCCGAGACGGGGACCTGCCCGCACGGTAAGCCGCTGCGGACGGTGTGGGCGCCGGGCTACGGACCGGGCGCGGAGCCGCCGCCCGAGTCGGGATGGGACACCCGGCCGCCGGTGTAGGGGCCCGGCTGACCCGGTGATTGGGCGTGCACAGTCCGGGTACGCAAGGCAGTGGTCAGCCCGAGGTGGTGACGGCGGTGCAGCTACGACCATCAGCCGCGCGGCTGGTCGAGCGACCTGTGCGGCCGAACCGACTGGCCAAGGAGCGCGAGCCGCAGGCGCGCACCGTGAGATGGCTGCCTCTTCTCGTCCCGCTCGCGGTGCTCGTCGTGGTCGTCGGTGTGGAGCTGACCGACCGGGAGTGGACGATCCTGGAGCTGGCGGTCCTGTGCCCGATGCTCTCCGCCACGCTGACGGGCCCTCGTCTGACCGCGGTCTATGGGGTCGCCGCGGTGGTGACCGGTGCTCTGCTGGGCATTCATGACGGCCTCTACCAGCCCCGCTACGGTGGACCGTTAGCCCAACTGGTCCGCCTGGCCGGCATAACAGCGGGCGCCGTCATCGCCGTCATGGTGAGCCGTTACCACACCCGGCGCGAAGCGAAGCTGCACAATGTCACGCAGGTGGCGCAGGCGGCGCAGCAGACAATTCTCTCATCGGTTCCGCCCGCGTTGGATGGCCTGCGGCTCGCTGTCCGCTACGAGAGCGCCACCGCGGAAGCAGCGGTCGGCGGTGACCTGTACGACATTCTCGACAGCCCATGGGGCATCCGGATTCTCGTCGGTGATGTCCGCGGCAAAGGTCTGGGAGCCGTCTGGATCGCCAGCCGGGTGCTTGGCTGTTTCCGGACCGTTGCTCGTCGTACAAAGGACCTCAGCGCCATCATAGCCGACCTCGACGCAGAAGTCGCCGAGGTCGGCGGTCTCGACGACTTCGTCACCGCCATTGTCGCGCAGATCCACGACGGCCAGCTGACACTGGCCAACGCGGGACACCCCGACCCTGTCGTTCTGCACTCCGACACTGCAGATCTGGTCACCGTCCCGCTCCGAGCGCCGCCTCTCGGTCTCGCCGCTGGAGCCGCTGGACGCCGCGCGGTCACGCTGCTGCCAGGCGACCGGCTGCTCCTCTACACCGACGGGCTGGCGGAAGCGCGACATCCGGTCACCGGCGAATTCTTCCCGCTCCTGGACGCCGCCCGCGACGCACTGGGATCCGCGAACCTCGACACGGCATTGGCCGAGCTGGCACGCTATCTCCATCTCTGGGCCGGAGCGCACCTGGACGACGATGTGGCGCTCCTGCTCGTCGAGATCCCGCGGGCGGGTACCGCCGATGCCACGACTCGCCGCCGATAACCTGACGGGCCGGCCTAGAGGGCCAAAGGGCGTGCGACGATCGTCAGATCGCGCGCCCAGAGGCCAAGCCCCCGGAGCACCAATGGCAGCCCCGAGGCGGGCTCACCAGCCGCGGGCGCGCCAGTCGGCGAAATGGGGTCGCTCCACACCGAGCGTCGTGTCCTTACCGTGCCCGGGGTAGACCCACGTGGCATCCGGAAGCCGTCCGAAAACATTCCGCTCGAGGTCGTTCATGAGGGAGTTGAACGCCGAGGCGTCCCCGAACGTCGAGCCAGGGCCACCAGGGAAAAGACAGTCACCGGTGAACAGATGCGGCGCCGTCGGGTCGGCGTCGTAGAGCAGCGCGATCGATCCGGGCGTGTGCCCGACCAGGTGGACCACTCGCAGCGTCGCCTCACCGACCGTCACCTGGTCGCCGTCGCCGACCAGGGTCGTCGTCGGCACCGGGATGGCACCGGCATCGGCGGGGTGCGCCACCGTCCGTGCCCCGGTGGCCGCGACCACCGCCTCCAATGCCTGCACATGGTCACCGTGGCGGTGGCTCGTGACCACGGTCGCGAGCCCAGCCTCGCCGATGAGACCCAGCAGCGTCCCGGCCTCGTTCGCGGCGTCGATCAGGAGCTGCTCGCCGGTTGCGCTACATCGCAGCAGGTAGGCGTTGTTGTCCATCGGGCCTACCGCGACCTTGGTGATGGTCAGTCCGGGCAGCTCCCGGACGTCCGCCGGCCCGCCTACCACGACCGCGCCGCTGTAGCCGTCACCTTTGATCCTGCGTCTCATGATCCTCTTCTTTGCAGGTGATCGATACCGGTGATCGGGCTTCAGGGCCATGGCACCTGATATCGGTCGAATACTTCGCGTAGATGTCCTATGGGGCATATCGCCTGACCGTTGAGATACCAACAGGCAATCCCGGTAGGGTCGAGTGCCGCTGACAGGACCCCGCGGTCGCCTCCAGGGATGATCAGCTCCGGCCATGGCCGGCCCAGCAGGTCCATCACATCGTCGACAAGAGTGTCCGCGCCGTGCGCGCACGCCGCCTCCACGCCATCCTCGAGATGCGCGAGGAAGCGGTGCCCACCTGCCGAGACGACGAAGGCATGGGCCTCAATCATTGCTGTGGAGTCGGCGTGGCCTCGCCCCGGCGGCGCGAACGACGGGTCGACAAACAGTCGGATATCGGAAAAAACAGGCAGATCGAAATCCGCCTGAAGGCGTCGTTGGACCGCCGCGCGGGCAGCATCGAAGCCGGCCGGTGACCATCGACCTACCCAGGCCGCCTCGAACGTTGCCGACGTCATGCCGTTCTGCATGCCAGGTAGAATATCGCTTGGTCGCCCTTTGCATTGGTGACCGTACCCTCGAGTCGGAACACTCCGCCGGAGACGACGTCCCGCGCGTTGACCGAACCGTGCGGCGGGTAGTTCTGGCTCTTGTGGTCCACACGCTGATTGTTCATATAGACGTCGATGACGAAGCTCGCTGCCGGCTGCGTCGGGTAAACACCCCACTGGATCCCGTAGCCCTTTCCCTTCTGCTGGGCAGTCAGTGTCCCGAGGCTGCTGGATGGGCTGAAACTTGGCGAGCAGCTGCTGCTCGGGCTGCCAACGCTGGTGGTACCGGCGCAGCCCGTAGCGACCAGCGCAGCTGCCAGGACGACCAGCAGTAAGCCTGTGCGGCAGCGGAGCCCCGTGGGTCGAGTACGCGAAGAAGTTGCCTGAACAACTAGCTCTGCCATGGATCCGCCTCAACGCCGACCAGGCGATCGACCTGACGTATATGGTCGGATGCGTTACGCACCCAGAAGTACGGTTGTCATGCATCCGACCGACGGTCCGTGACTGTCCGAATCGGGATGGGGAGGCGGCGCACGAGCGGGGGTCGTCCCGGAGCCCTCCCGGAACTGTCGGACCCCGTCCGTAACATGGCAGGCGCTGCGGACATCCCGACCCCGACCGCGGCATGCCCCGTCACCCCGAGCAGACCGCGAAGGATCCCACGATGGCCGACCGTCTCGTCGTTCGCGGCGCGCGAGAGCACAACCTGCGCGATGTCGACCTCGACCTGCCGCGGGACGCCCTGATCGTCTTCACCGGCCTGTCGGGCTCGGGGAAGTCGAGCCTTGCGTTCGACACGATCTTCGCGGAGGGGCAGCGGCGGTACGTCGAGTCGCTGTCGGCCTATGCCCGCCAGTTCCTCGGCCAGATGGACAAGCCCGACGTCGACTTCATCGAGGGCCTGTCGCCGGCGGTCTCCATCGATCAGAAATCGACCTCGCGCAATCCCCGGTCGACGGTCGGGACGATCACCGAGGTGTACGACTACCTGCGCCTGATGTTCGCGCGGGCGGGCCGGCCACACTGCCCGAAGTGCGGCCGGCCGATCTCCCGCCAGACCCCGCAGCAGATCGTCGACCGCCTGCTGGAGCTGCCCGAGGGCACCCGGTTCCAGGTGCTCGCCCCGGTCGTGCGGGGCCGCAAGGGCGAATATGTCGACCTCTTCGCGGACCTGCAGTCCAAGGGGTTCGCCCGGGCGCGCGTCGACGGTGACGTGGTCGCCCTCACCGACGTGCCCAAGCTGGAGAAACAACGCAAGCACACGATCGAGGTCGTGGTCGACCGGCTGGCGGTGAAGGCGTCGGCGAAGCAGCGGCTGACTGACTCCGTCGAAACGGCACTCGGCCTCGGCAGCGGTCTGGTGCTGCTCGACTTCGTCGACCGCGACGCGGGCGATCCCGACCGGGAGCGGATGTACTCCGAGCATCTCGCCTGTCTGTACGACGACCTGTCGTTCGAGGAGCTGGAGCCGCGGTCGTTCTCCTTCAACTCCCCGTACGGCGCCTGCCCGGACTGTTCCGGCCTGGGCACGCGCAAGGAGGTCGACCCTGAACTCGTCGTCCCCGACCCGACCCTGTCGCTGAACGACGGAGCGGTCGCGCCATGGTCAGCCGGCCACAACAAGGAGTACTTCACCCGGTTGCTGGAGGCCCTCGCCAACGATCTCGGTTTCCGGATGGACATCCCGTGGGAGGGTCTGCCCGAACGTGCCCGCAAGGCCGTCCTGTACGGGCGGGGGGAGACCGAGGTCCAGGTCGCCTACACCAACCGCTACGGCCGGTCCCGCCAGTACTTCACGGCCTTCGAGGGGGTCGTGGCGTTCCTGGGCCGCCGGCACCGGGAGGCGGAGTCGGACACCAGCCGCGAGCGCTACGAGGGCTACATGCGCGACATCGCCTGCCCGACCTGCCGCGGCGCCCGGCTCAAACCCGAATCACTGGCAGTAACTTTGGGTGGTCGTTCGATCGCCGAGATAGCCGGTATGGCCATCGGGGAATGCGCCGAGTTCCTGCGCACGCTCGAACTCACCGAACGGGAGCGGACGATCGCCGGCCGCGTCCTCAAGGAGATCGACGCGCGGCTCGCGTTCCTGCTCGACGTCGGGCTCGACTACCTGTCGCTGGACCGTGCCGCCGGCACGCTGGCCGGCGGGGAGGCGCAGCGGATCAGGCTCGCCACCCAGATCGGCTCCGGGCTGGTCGGCGTCCTCTACGTTCTTGACGAGCCCTCGATCGGGCTGCACCAGCGGGACAACCGACGTCTCATCCAGACGCTCGTCCGGCTGCGCGACCTCGGTAACACCCTGATCGTCGTCGAGCATGACGAAGACACGATCCGCGCCGCCGACTGGGTCGTGGACATCGGGCCGGGGGCCGGCGAGCACGGCGGCAGGGTCGTCGTGTCCGGCCCGGTCGAGGCACTGCTCACCGATGAGTCCTCGATCACCGGGGCCTACCTGTCGCGTCGCCGCGAGATCCCGGTGCCCGACATCCGGCGGCAGCCGACCAAGGGCCGCGCGCTGACCGTCCACGCCGCCCGTGAGCACAACCTGCGCGACGTGACGGTTTCCTTCCCGCTGGGCTGTTTCGTAGCCGTCACGGGCGTCTCCGGCTCGGGAAAGTCCACTCTCGTCAACGACATCCTGGCCGCGGTGCTGGCGAACAAGCTCAACGGCGCCCGGGAGGTGCCGGGGCGGCACCGCACCATCACCGGCCTGGAGCACCTCGACAAGGCGGTCAGGGTGGACCAGTCAGCGATCGGTCGTACCCCGCGGTCGAACCCCGCCACCTACACCGGCGTCTTCGACCACGTCCGGCGCCTGTTCGCCGAGACCACCGAGGCGAAGGTCCGCGGCTATCTTCCCGGGCGGTTCTCCTTCAACGTCAAGGGCGGCCGGTGTGAGGCCTGCGCCGGCGACGGCACGATCAAGATCGAAATGAACTTTCTACCGGACGTGTACGTACCGTGCGAGATCTGCCACGGTGCCCGGTACAACCGGGAGACCCTGGAGGTCCATTTCAAGAACCGGAGCATCGCCGAGGTCCTCGACATGCCGATCGAGGAGGCCGCGGAGTTCTTCTCAGCCGTCCCGGCGATCGCCCGGCACCTGCGCACCCTCAACGACGTCGGGCTGGGCTACGTCCGGCTCGGCCAACCCGCGCCGACTCTCTCCGGTGGGGAGGCGCAGCGGGTCAAACTCGCCGGCGAACTCCAGCGCCGCTCCACCGGGCGCACCGCCTACGTGCTGGACGAACCCACGACCGGCCTGCACTTCGAGGACATCCGCAAGCTGTTGGGTGTTCTCGGACGCCTTGTGGACGCCGGCAACACGGTCATCGTCATCGAGCACAACCTGGACGTCATCAAGACGGCGGACTGGGTCATCGACATGGGCCCGGAGGGCGGTACCGGTGGTGGACGGGTCGTTGCCGAAGGATCACCCGAGGTGGTCGCCGCAGTGGAGACCAGCCACACCGGGTTGTTCCTCCGGGAGATCCTCGGGCCGAGAGTCGGCTTCGCCCCGTCCACGGCCGCCTCATCCGTCATGTCATCGTCGGCGGTCTCCGCGTCGGCTTCCTAGGTACGCAGAAGCTCGTCCAGGACAGCGTCAAGCTCCTCGGCCGAACGTTCCGAACCCCGGGGAACCACCTGTTCGGTCGCGTCGAGGAAGGCCCGCGCGACATCGATGTCCAGTCGGACGACGGAGTGTACGTCACCGGCCGTCAGGTCGAGCCGCACACAGCCGCGGTCGGGTTCCGGCGTGATCCGCACGTCGCCGCCGCCCGTGGGGATGTCCAAACCGGCGCGAAGTGCGTCCCGCAGCACCACCCAGCTACCACGCGGCAAGGCAGGGTGATCCGGTCGGGAGATGAGTTCAAACGTCACGGCAAGCGGGTCGGCCCGTCGCCAGTTCACCTGCAGTACGGTCAGCCGCCCGCGGGAAGGTGCGTCATCGACGACCAACTCGGTGGTCACATCATCCACCTGCATCCGTCGTGCCTCCTTCGTCGTCCTGCGACGCTGTGCACCGCGGTATCGAGGGTGACAGCCGGTCAGGCAAGATGCCACCCGGAGCGCGTGAAGGGACTTGTTCGGGACCAGTCTGGACAAGGTCGACGCCAACCGCACGGGGCTTTCCCCGGGGGTGGCGGCCCGCAGCCGTCGCGGGATCAACGCCTGCCCAGCAGGTCGTCCCGGCCATCGCAGCCATCGGCCGGCGAGCACCTGACGGACCATGCTTCGCACACCGCTCATGGTCTTCGAGCATGGACCCTGACATCGCCCGCTGCGCTACGCCATGACGGGTGTCCCGCCAGCTGTGAGAAATGCCCAGCCACGGTCGCCGCAGGGCATTGCGCCACCCCAGGTCATGACCGCCCCACAAGCCCAAGTGCTCAGCGTGGTGAAATGGTTACGTGGAGGCGTTGTTCTGTGGCAATCCGGCGCGCCGTAGGCTCGGTTCATGGCTGATCCGGCGTCCTACCGTCCCGCGCCGGGATCAGTTCCCGAGACGCCGGGCGTGTACCGGTTCTCCGACGAGCACGGCCGCGTCGTATACGTGGGCAAAGCGAAGAATCTTCGCGCCAGATTGTCGAACTACTTCACCGATATCCACAACCTCCACCCCCGTACCCAGCACATGGTGACGACCGCGGCGTCGGTCGACTGGACCGTGGTCTCGACGGAGGTCGAGGCGCTCCAGCTCGAGTACACGTGGATCAAGGAGCTCGATCCCCGCTTCAACGTCCGGTACCGGGACGACAAGAGCTACCCGAGCCTCGCGGTGACCCTGCACGAGGAGTTCCCCCGCCTGCAGGTCATGCGCGGTCCCAAGCGCGCCGGCGTCCGCTACTTCGGCCCGTACGCCCATGCGTGGGCCATCAGGGAGACCCTCGACCTCCTCCTGCGCGTCTTCCCGGCCCGTACGTGCAGCGCGGGGGTGTTCAAACGTGCGCGCCAGATCGGTCGCCCCTGCCTGCTCGGCTACATCGACCGGTGCTCGGCGCCGTGCGTGGGCCGCGTCGACGCGGCCGAGCACCGGCGCATCGTCGAGGATTTCTGCGACTTCATGTCCGGGCAGACCGGCCGGTACATCCGCACACTCGAGCGCGAGATGGCCCAGGCCGCATCGGACCAGCGCTACGAGAGCGCGGCGCGGCTGCGCGATGACGTCGGCGCCCTGCGTCGGGCCATGGAGAAGCAGGCGGTGGTGTTGCCCGACGGCACCGACGCCGACGTCATCGCCTTCGCCCAGGACGAGCTCGAAGCCGCCGTCCAGGTCTTCTACGTGCGCGACGGCCGGGTCCGCGGCCAACGCGGCTGGGTCGTCGACAAGATCGAGGAACGGACCACGGGGGAGCTGGTCGAGCAGTTCCTCACCCAGGAGTACCTGGCGGACGCCGCTCCCGGTACCGGTATGGGTACGGGCACGCCCGCGTCGCCCGGTGCGCCCGCCTCGCGCAGTGGCGCCAACGAGATCCCGCGGGAGGTCCTCGTCCCGGAGCTCCCCCCGGACCCCGACGTCGTCACCGAGCTGCTCAGCATCGCCCGCGGCAGCCGGGTCGACCTGCGGGTTCCTCGCCGCGGGGACAAGCGGACCCTGATGGAGACCGTCGAGCGTAACGCCAAGCAGGCATTCACCCTGCACCGGATGAAACGGGCCGGTGATCTGTCCGCGCGCAGCCGGGCGTTGTCAGACATCCAGGACGCGCTCGGCCTGGACGAGCCACCGCTTCGGATCGAGTCGTTCGACATCTCCAACCTGCAGGGCAGCAACGTCGTCGCGAGCATGGTCGTCTTCGAGGACGGCCTGCCCCGCAAGTCGGAGTACCGGCGGTTCGCCATCCGTGGGGTCGACGGGCAGGACGACGTCGCGAGCATGCACGAGACGATCAGCCGGCGGTTCAGCCGCTATCTCGCCGAGCGGGCACGCACCGGTGACATCGCCGGGCTGCCTGCATCGGTCGAGTCGGTCGAGTCGGTGGAATCCGGCGAGTCGCTGGACCCGGTGGACCCGGTCATGGGCCGAATGGACCCGGTCACGGGCCGCCCCCGGCGCTTCGCCTACCCACCCAACCTGGTTGTCGTCGACGGTGGCCCGCCACAGGTCGCTGCAGCCCGTCGGGCCCTGGACGCCCTCGGTATCGACAGCGGCCCCGGCGGCATCGCCCTGTGCGGCCTTGCCAAGCGCCTGGAAGAGGTGTGGCTACCCGGCGAGGATGATCCGGTGATCCTGCCTCGGACGAGTGAGGCGCTGTACCTGCTGCAACGGATCCGGGACGAGGCACACCGGTTCGCGATCGCCTATCACCGCCAGAAGCGCTCCAAAGCGATGGTCCGCTCGCTTCTCGACGACGTGCCGGGGCTCGGCGAGGCACGCCGAAAGGCGCTGCTGGCGACGTTCGGCTCCGTTGCCCGGATACGCCGGGCAACGGTTGAGCAGATAGCCGAGGTCCCGGGCATCGGCCGGCGGACGGCCCAGGCCGTGGTGGACGCGCTCGCTGCCACCGGCCCGGGAGCCGCGGGCGCCACCCCGCCCGCGGTCGACCCGTTCACGGGGGAGATCCTTACGGCTGACGAATCCGCGCCGGTGTCGCCACCCGCGGTGTCCGAGCGCGGATCGGGGCCATCGGGATCCGCCGCCGGCGCCGCCACCGGGCAACCCGGTTCCGAGGCCACATCAACCTGGGGTGTTCCAACATGACCGTCGCTGCGCCGCTTGACCTCGCCATCATCACCGGACTGTCCGGAGCGGGCCGCAGTACCGCGGCCAAGTGCCTGGAGGATCTCGGCTGGTTCGTCGTCGACAACCTGCCACCGGCGTTGCTGGCCACCATGACCGAACTCGGCCTGCGTTCGCAGGGAGCGGTCAACCGCATCGCGGTGGTCGTGGACGTCCGGGGCCGGGCGTTCTTCTCTGATCTGCGCGCGACGCTGGACACGCTCAAAGCCCGCGGCATGCAGCCACGGGTGCTCTTCCTGGAAGCTGCGGACGAGACGCTGGTCCGCAGGTTCGATCACGTCCGGCGGCCCCATCCACTGCAGGGCGAGGGACGGGTGGTCGACGGCATCAGCCGTGAGCGGGCGTTGCTCGCGGAGCTGCGCGGCGAGTCGGACCTCGTTCTGGATACCACCGACCTCAACGTCCACGAGTTGCGGGCCAAGATTGACACCGCCTTCGGCCAACCGGGTGGAAACCGGTTGAACGCGACGGTGGTCTCCTTCGGCTACAAGTACGGCCTGCCGCTGGACGCCGATCTGGTGGCCGACTGCCGGTTCCTGCCGAACCCGCACTGGGTGGCGGCGCTACAACCGTTCACCGGCCGTGATCCAGATGTTCGTGACTACGTCCTCGCCCAGCCCGGGGCGATGGAGTTCATCAACCAGTACGCGGTGTTGCTGCGACTGGTGGGGGAGGGGTATGTGCGTGAGGGCAAGCGGTATCTGACGCTCGCGATCGGATGCACCGGCGGTAGGCACCGCAGTGTAGCCATGGCCGAGCAGCTCGCCTCCCGGCTCGCCGGCGACGGCGTCGGAGTCCGGGTCGTTCACCGTGATCTGGGGCGGGAGTGACGGGTAGCGGTCCCGCGGTGGTGGCCTTCGGCGGTGGCCACGGCCTGGCCGCATCCCTGCGGGCGCTGCGGCGTATCACCAGCCACCTCACCGCGGTTGTGACTGTAGGTGATGACGGTGGATCATCGGGTCGGCTCCGGACGGAGCTGGGAGCGCTGCCCATGGGTGATCTGCGGATGGCGCTGGCCGCGCTCGCCGGTACCGACGGTTGGTCGACCACCTGGGCGGAGCTGTTCCAGTACCGCTTCGGGGGAGGCGGGCCACTGGCCGGTCATGCCGTCGGCAATCTGGTGCTCAGCGCGCTCGCCGAGCGCCACAGCTCTGCGGTGGACGCGCTCGATCTTGCTGCCAGGCTGCTGGGAGCCGCCGGGCGGGTGCTGCCGCTGTCGGACACGGGTATCGACATCGTTGCGGAGGTGGCCGGTCTCGACCCCCGTCAGCCGGCGGCGGTCGTCGAGGTCCGCGGTCAGGCTGCGGTGGCCACCACGTCCGGTCGGGTCCGCAGCCTGCGCCTGGAGCCCGTGAGGCCCGCCGCGTGCCGGCCTGCGCTCGAAGCCGTCGAGCGGGCCGAATGGGTGGTGTTCGGCCCGGGTTCGCTCTACACCAGCGTGCTGCCCCATCTGCTGGTGCCCGAGATGACCGGGTGCCTGCTGCGTTCGCCGGCTCGCCGCGTCATGGTCCTGAATCTGGCGCCGCAACCCGGTGAGACCGCCGGCTATCCGCCCGAAGCGCATCTGCGGGTCATCGAAACGCATGCGCCGGGGCTGCTGTTCGACGTCGTGATCGCTGACCGCGACGCGGTCGGTGAGCCGGGCGTGCTCGCCCGTGCCGCCGCCGATCTGGGGGCACGTCTGCACCTCGTACCGGTCGCCTACCCCGGCGAGCCACGCCATGACCCCCGAC
>NZ_CAUVXG010000006.1:95897-111137 GCF_963555885.1 Protofrankia sp. Cr2 | reverse complement strand
GGCTCGCCGTCGCGTTCGAGGCGGTGTTCGCAAGCATGGCCGGGAACGGCGCCCACAACGGCGTCGGGACCGGGGCCGGGCCAGGCGTCAGGTCGGGTACGGCCACGGGGGCCGCGGACGACACCGTGGTTTCAGACGATGCGGCGCGCCGCGATGCTGCACGCCGCGACGCCGCTACCACCGTCTCCGCTCGTGAAGGTGTCTTCCCCGATCATGAAGGTGCCGTCTCCGCTCGTGAAGGTGAGGAATGATTCGTGTGGCCGCAATGACCGCCACCGTTAAGGACGAGCTCAGCCGGTTGCGGGTGGCGAAGCCCTGTTGTCGCAGGGCGGAGATGGCCGCGCTGTTGCGCTTCGGCGGCGGGCTGCACATCGTGCGTGGCCGCATCGTCGTCGAAGCCGAACTCGACGCGGGTGCCACCGCCCGGCGGCTGCGCCGCGAGATCGCGGAGGTGTTCGGCTTCCCGTCGGGCATCGCGGTGCTCGCCGCGGGTGGCCTGCGCCGTTCCGTGCGGTACATCGTCCGGGTGGAGCGTGACGGCGAGCAGCTGGCGCGGTCGACCGGACTGCTCGACCAGCGGGGTCGCCCCGTGCGTGGGTTGCCACCACAGGTGGTGACGGGCGCTTCCTGTGATGCCGCGGCTGCGTGGCGTGGGGCGTTCCTCGCCCACGGCTCCCTGACCGAGCCGGGCCGCTCATGCTCCTTGGAGATCACCTCGCCAGGGCCGGAGGCGGCGCTCGCGCTGGTCGGCGCGGCCCGTCGACTCGGTGTCGCGGCCAAGAGCCGCGATGTGCGCGGGGTGGACCGGGTGGTGATCCGGGATGGCGACGCGATCAGCGTGCTGCTGACGAAGATCGGCGCGCATGACAGCCTGCTGGCCTGGGAGGATCGACGGATGCGCCGCGAGGTGCGGGCGACCGCGAACCGGCTGGCGAATTTCGACGACGCCAACCTGCGTCGTTCGGCGCGCGCGGCGGTCGCGGCCGGCGCCCGGGTCCAGGCGGCGTTGAGGATCCTGGGAGATGACGCACCCGGGCACCTGCTCGCGGCCGGACGGCTGCGCCTTGAGCACGCCCAGGCGTCCCTGGAGGAGCTGGGTGCGCTCGCGGAGCCGCCGCTGACCAAGGATGCGGTCGCCGGTCGCATCCGGCGGCTGCTGGCGTTGGCCGACAAGAGGGCGCATGCGCTCGGGTTGCCGAACACCGAGGCGAGCGTCTCGCCGGATCTCCTCGAGAACGCCTGAGCGATTACGTGACGGTCACTCTCAGTTATTTGGAGCATTCGGGGTGGCGCCGGCCTGTCGCCACACTTCGGGAGCCTCGCGCGCGGCGACTGATCTTCTGGTATATCCTTAGCAATACTAAGTAAATAGGATATTACTGGTCCCGACCCCGGCGGGTCGGGTAATTCCTGGAACGAACACCAGGATGGTCCGCGAGGGAACGCGGCGAGGAGGAGATATGGATAGCTTCGGCAGCACAGGTCATCTCAAGGTAGGTGACCGTAGGTATACAATCCGTCGGCTGGACGCGGTTTCCGGAGCTGACCGGTTGCCGTACAGTCTGCGCGTCCTGCTGGAGAACCTGCTGCGGACCGAGGACGGCGCCAACATCACCGCCGACCACGTCACCGCGCTCGCATCCTGGGATCCGGCCGCCACGCCGAGCCAGGAGATCCAGTTCACGCCGGCCCGCGTGATCATGCAAGATTTCACCGGGGTGCCGTGCGTGGTCGACCTCGCCGCCATGCGTGAGGCCATGGCCGCTCTCGGCGGTGATCCGACAAAGATCAACCCGCTGGCACCGGCGGAGCTGGTGATCGATCACTCGATCATCGCGGACGTCTTCGGCCGGGCTGACGCCTTCGCCCTCAACACCGAGCTGGAGTTCGCCCGCAACCGCGAGCGCTACCAGTTCCTGCGGTGGGGCCAGGCCGCGTTCGACAACTTCACGGTCGTCCCCCCGAACACCGGGATCGTCCACCAGGTCAACCTGGAGTACCTCGCCCGGGTGGTGTTCACCCGGGCGACCGCCGACGGCGTGCTCGCCTACCCCGACACCCTGGTCGGCACGGACAGCCACACCACCATGATCAACGGCCTGGGTGTACTCGGCTGGGGTGTGGGCGGCATCGAGGCGGAGGCCGCGATGCTCGGCCAGCCGGTGAGCATGCTCATCCCGACGGTCGTCGGGTTCAAGCTCACCGGTGAGCTGCCGCCCGGAACCACCGCGACCGACCTCGTCCTCACCATCACCGAGATGCTGCGCACGCACGGTGTCGTGGGCCGGTTCGTCGAGTTCTACGGCGAGGGCGTGGGCAACGTCCCGCTGGCCAACCGGGCCACGATCGGCAACATGAGCCCCGAGTACGGCTCGACCTGCGCCATCTTCCCGGTGGACGCGGAAACCCTGGCCTACCTGCGACTGACCGGCCGTCCCAGCGAGCAGGTCGACCTCGTCGAGGCGTACACCAAGGAGCAGGGCCTCTGGCACGACCCGAGCCGCGAACCGGCCTACACGACCACGCTCACCCTCGATCTCTCCACGATCGAGCCGTCGCTGGCCGGCCCGAAGCGCCCGCAGGACCGGGTCCCCCTGCGCACCGCCAAGGCCGCGTTCCGTACCGCGCTCGCCGACTATGCCGGTCCGGCAAAGGCAGCTGCGGGTACTTCCGGTGATCTCGGCGGACGCCCGTCCAACCCGACCCCGGTGACGCTCGCGGACGGCACCAGCTTCGCACTCGACCACGGCGCGGTCGCGATCGCGGCCATCACCTCGTGCACGAACACGTCCAACCCGCAGGTGATGGTGGGCGCGGCCATCCTCGCCCGCAACGCCGTGGACCGGGGTCTGACCCGCAAGCCCTGGGTCAAGACCACCCTGGCCCCGGGTTCCAAGGTCGTCATGGACTACTACGAGCGCGCCGGGCTCACCCCCTACCTGGACAAGCTCGGGTTCAACCTGGTCGGTTACGGGTGCACCACCTGCATCGGCAACTCCGGCCCCCTCCAGGAGGAGATCAGCCAGGGGGTGAACGCCGGCGACCTGGCGGTGGTCAGCGTGCTGTCGGGTAACCGCAACTTCGAGGGCCGGATCAACCCGGACGTCAAGATGAACTACCTGGCGTCCCCGCCGCTGGTCGTGGCCTACGCCCTCGCCGGCACGATGGACATCGACCTGGTCAACGACCCGCTGGGCATCGACACGGCGGGCAACCCCGTCTACCTGCGCGACATCTGGCCGAGCGAGGCCGAGGTGGCCGCGGTGGTCGGCGACGCGATTCGCTCGGAGATGTTCACCGAGGACTACGGCGATCTGTCCGGTGACAAGCAGTGGCAGTCGCTGCCGACCGGTGACGGAGGCGAGGTGTCCCAGACGTTTCACTGGGCACCTGACTCGACCTACGTGCGCCACCCACCGTACTTCGAGGGGATGGCGGCGACACCGGCGCCGCGCCCGGACATCGTCGGTGCCCGCGTGCTGGCGCTGCTGGGCGACTCGGTGACCACCGACCACATCTCGCCCGCCGGATCCATCAAGCGGGAGTCACCGGCGGGGCGCTACCTCGTGGAGCACGGGGTGGACCCGAAGGACTTCAACTCCTACGGCTCCCGACGCGGCAACCACGAGGTGATGATCCGCGGGACGTTCGCCAACATCCGGCTGCGCAACATGCTGGCTCCGGGCACCGAGGGCGGGGTCACCCGGCACCTGCCCGACGGCGAGCAGTTGGCGATCTACGATGCGGCGCAGAAGTACGCCGCCGACGGAGTGCCGCTGGTGGTTCTCGCCGGCAAGGAGTACGGCTCGGGCTCGTCGCGTGACTGGGCGGCCAAGGGCACGGCCCTGCTCGGCGTCCGAGCGGTGATCGCCGAGTCGTACGAGCGGATCCACCGCTCCAACCTGATCGGGATGGGCGTCCTGCCGTTGCAGTTCCCGACCGGGCAGTCCGCGGTGTCGCTCGGCCTGACCGGTACGGAGACGTTCACCATCGTCGGGCTGGCCGGAGTCGACGAGAAGACCCCGACGCTGCTCGTCCAGGCCGACGACAAGCGGTTCGACGCGGTCGTCCGCATCGACACGCCGGGGGAGGCCGAGTACTTCCGCCACGGCGGCATCCTGCCCTACGTCCTGCGGTCGCTGCTCTAATTAGAAACGATCTTTCGAGCTTTGTGCGATCAACAACGGCATTTTCGCCACACAAAGCTCGAAAGATCGCTATCAACGATCGCCGGACGGCGCACCAGGAGCGCGTTCGGCCGGGATCAGTGACCGGGTAGCGTCGCCGCATGCCCGACCGCGTCCTCGTCGGCACGGATGCTTGGCGGCCCGCGTAGTAAGAAGAAGGGATTTTTCCGGCGACCATCCCCACCTTGTCGCCCCACTTCGACGCCACGCCGAACATCTACTTGACCGGCTGTAGCCGCTATTCGCCTGCCTCGCCTGCCTCGCCTGGGTGGCGGTCGCTCTATACGCCTGAGACCGTGATGGGCCGCGTGCTGTGTCCAGCGAGGGCAGCAAGATCATGCGGGTCGTTCGTCAGCACGACGGGAGCGCGACAGGTGGCGGCGAAGGCGGCCACGATCGCGTCGGTAGCTGTGATCGTCTCAGCGCGTCCGGTCGCGGCGCGTAGCCGTGCGCCCTCGCGAGCGAGCGGTTCTGTGACGTCCCGGACCTGGCAGCCGCGGAGCAGGCGGTTGGTGTGAAAGTCGCGTCGGTGATCACCGGTCAGAGCTTCCGCCAGTACCACTGCGGGAACCTGCGCCGGCCAGTAACCACGCTGTCGCAGCTCCGCCAGCCGGGCGCGCTGCCCGGCCAGGGCGGACAGGCCGCCCGCATCCAGCACCAGGGTCATGCCGTGCGTGCCCGCCGGGCCACGCCGGTGTCAGCGGGTCGGATGGGCAGAACGCGGTCGGCCCACTCTCGGGCAGCGGCCGTCTCGCGGGCGGGTACCGGCCCCAACTCCGCATCCAGGTCAGCCAGGTAGGCGTCCAACTCTGCGATCTTGGCACGTCGATCCAGCTCCTCGGCCAGAGCCGTCGAAGCGAGGCGGGAGACGTTCAGATCGGCGGCCCGGGCCTGCGCCAGCAACTCGTCGGGGACCGTGATATTCACCCTCGCCATGCGCATACTATACACACTCCGGGGCGATCCTCGACGCCAGGGGCGGCCGCGAGGGCCGGTGACGGTCATGATCGTGACTACCTTATGTCGATGCCCAACACAAGGACTACATGGGACCACTGGTTGGATGTGGCTACGTGTTGGGTTTGGGGGTATTGCCTACCCGTACGGGCTACCCGATATCGTTTGACACAACACGTGCACCCCCTCAGCAAAGATCAATATTCCCCCTCGAACACACGCGTCGGACCGAAACGCCCAGTCCTGCCCCGGTCCGATGTCCCCTCCGAGCAGCCAGGGGGCAGGAGCGAGGTTTCGCAGCCCTGACGGTCGTCGGCCGGGTTCCCCCTCTCAGCCGGCACCTTGAGGCGTGCCAGCGGCATGGGTTCGCGGCATGGCGCCACGCTGCCTCGCAGGCGTTCGGGAAGGACGCGCGTTGCATCCACGTGGCGTGATCCGGCTCCCCGCAGACGGAGAGCAGGCCGGTCGCGGTCGCCATCGTGACCAGGCGCCCGAGAGCGCCGGTGACCAGGTGTCCAACCCCTGGCATGCCCGTCTCGGCCCGCAGTCCCGGCGGGTCGCCACGATCGCCGCAGTGACGACCGGGACCCTGGCGGCATCGACGGCAGGCTTCGCCGCGACGATGCCCGGCCCGGGCGGGAACGCGACTCTTGAGCCGATGAGCGCTAGCACGGCCACCGTCAACAGCGCCGCGATGATCGGCGGCGGCGCCCACGGGACGGCTCCCGCGACAACCACCGTCGGCCTGGCCGCCAAGTTGGGCAATCCGGATCCGACCTTCACCACGATGTCGATCGCCGCCGATCAGGCGACGGTCGCGCCGAACGCACCCGTCGTCTTCACCGTCCGCGCCATGGAGGTCGGGACCGGACGTCCCGTCGCCGACCAGCGGGTCCGTATCGCGGTCGCGAACGGCCCGCAGTGGACCACCACCGCCCAGCTGCGGACCGACAGCAACGGCACCGCGACGATCACTACCCGGCTGCTGTCGACCACGACGCTCACCGCGGTTTTCGACGGTACGAACGTCCTGCGACCCTCGCTCGCCGGAGCGACGACCGTGACGGTGCGCAGCCCGACGGGCCCGGGAGGCGGTTCCGCGGGGGGCTCAGCGGCCGGGAGCGCGCCCACGGTCGTCCCGGGCAGCTCCATCGGGGAGAAGGCCGTCTACCTCGCATCGCTGCAGCGGGGCAAGCCGTACGTGTACGGGGCGGAGGGGCCCTACTCGTTCGACTGTTCCGGTTTGGTCCAGTATGTCTTCAAACAGCTCGGGCGCTCCTTGCCGCGTACCGCCCAGCAGCAGTTCGCCGCCTCGATCCGGGTACCCCAGGCCGGCAAGCAGCCCGGCGATCTGATCTTCTTCGGAACCCCGGGCAATATCACCCATGTCGCGATCTACGCTGGTAACGGATACGTGTGGAGCGCCCCGGAGACCGGGCGAAGCGTCTCGCTGGTGCCCATCTGGAGCTCGACGTACTACGTTGGCCGAGTGCTGTAGCGGTTGGCCGGGGGCTGCAACGATTGACCGGGCGGGTCCGGGTGCGAAGGGGTGTCGAGGGTGACCACGGCGATCCATCCGTCCGACCGGGTGCTCACTATCCCGAATGTGCTCTCCGCGCTGCGCCTGGCCGGGGTACCGGTCTTCCTGTGGCTGGCGCTCGGTCCCGAGGCTGACGGCGCGGCGCTCGCGGTACTGGCCTTCGCCGGCGTGAGTGACTACCTCGACGGCAAACTCGCCCGGGCGCTGGGGCAGACCAGCCGGCTCGGGATTCTCCTCGACCCGCTGGCGGACCGTCTTTACATCCTGGCGACGATCATTGCGCTGACGCTGCGCGAAATCGTTCCCTGGTGGTTCGCCGCGCTGCTCATCGGCAGGGACGTCGCGATCGCCGGCGTCGTGCCGGTGCTACGCCGCCTGGGTTACGGCCCCACACTGCCCGTGCATTACCTGGGCAAGGCCGCGACGTTCAATCTGCTCTACGCCTTCCCGCTGCTACTGCTGTCAGCGGGCGACAACGGGCTCGCCACCGTTTCCCGTCCGCTCGGGTGGGCGTTCGCCATCTGGGGTACCGCTCTGTACTGGTGGTCCGCGATCCTCTACTGGGTCCAGGTCCGCCAGCTTGCGCGAGCGGGCAGCGGTACCCAACCGCCGGTGTCGCCCGGAGCGGACCGCGGCGAGACCGGCCGGGCAGACGCGGAGGTGGGTCGGTGAGAGCCGTCGTGATGGCCGGCGGTGAAGGGACACGCCTGCGCCCGATGACCGCCAATCAGCCCAAACCACTACTCCCCGTCGTCAATCGGCCGATTATGGAGCATGTGCTGCGGCTGCTCAAACGGCACGGTCTCGATGAGACCGTGATCACGGTGCAGTTCCTCGCGGCCCACGTCCGGACCTACTTCGGTGACGGCGACGAGTTGGGTATGCATCTGTCGTACGCGACCGAAACCACACCGCTGGGGACGGCCGGCAGCGTCCGCAACGCACAGGACGCGTTGCGCGACGACCCGTTTCTGGTGATCAGCGGGGATGCGCTGACCGACATCGACCTGACCTCGCTGGTCGCCTACCATCGCAAGCAGGGTGCGCTGGTCACGATCGCGCTCAAGTCCGTCCCGAACCCCCTGGAGTTCGGGATCGTCATCACGTCCGACGACGGCCGGATCGTCCGCTTCCTCGAGAAACCGACCTGGGGGCAGGTCTTCTCCGACACGGTCAACACCGGCATCTACGTCATGGAACCGGAGGTACTCGCCCACGTTCCGGCCGGGGAGCCGGTGGACTGGTCGGGAGACGTGTTCCCGAAGCTCCTGGCTGCCGGGGCGCCCTTGTTCGGCTACGTCGTGGGTGGCTACTGGGAGGATGTCGGCACCATCGCGAGCTTCCTTCGGGTCCAGGCCGATGTGCTCAACGGCCTGGTCGACGTGAAGATCAGCGGTTTTGAGGTCTCGCCGGGGGTGTGGGTCGGACGGGACGCCGACGTCCATCCGGAGGCGGTGCTCTGCGGTCCGCTGGTGATCGGCGACTACACGAAGATCGAAGCCGGCGCCGAGTTGCGTGAGTTCACCGTCATCGGCAGCAACGTCGTGGTCAAATCGGGCGCCTTCCTGCACCGGGCCGTCGTCCAGGACAACGCTCTGATCGGGTCGCTGACCAACCTGCGGGGCTGCGTGATCGGTAAGAGCACCGACGTGCTGCGGGCCGCGCGGGTCGAGGAGGGCGCGGTGGTCGGCGACGAGTGCGTGCTCGAGGAGGAGTCGTTCGTCTCCCACGACGTCATGGTGTACCCGTTCAAGACCATCGAGGCCGGCGCGGTGGTCAACACCAGCGTTATCTGGGAGTCCCGGGGACAGCGCTCGCTGTTCGGCCCCCGGGGGGTGTCCGGGCTGATCAACGTCGAGATCACCCCCGAACTGGTGGTCCGCCTCGCCAGCGCCTATGCCACGACCCTGCGCAAGGGATCCACGGTGACCACGGTCCGGGACGGCTCGCGGGCTGCCCGGGCACTCAAACGGGCGATGATCAGTGCTCTCACCGCGAGCGCGATGGACGTGCGGGATCTGGAAGTCGCGCCGATGCCGGTGGCCCGCTTCGACGTCCGCGCCTCCGATTCCGCCGGCGGAATCATGGTGCGCACGACACCGGGGGACGCCGAGCGGGTGGACATCAGCTTCATGGACTCCGAGGGTGGCGATCTTTCTCTCGCTATGCAGCGCACGCTCGATCGGGTCGTCAGCCGCCAGGAATTCCGGCGGGCGTTTCCCGGGGAGATCGGAGAGCTACGCTTCCCCGCCCGTACCGCCGATATCTACACTCGCGACCTGCTGGACCAGGTGGACACCGCCGGCCTGGCTGAAGCCAACCTGAAAATCGTGATCGATCCGGCCGGGGGAGCTACCTCGTTGGTCCTGCCCACCTTGCTGGGCCGGCTCGGAGTGGACGTCCTCACCGTCAACGGCCGGCTGGACGAGACCGTCCCGGCGCAGACGCCGGACGATCGCCGCCGCGCCCTGGACCGCCTCGGCGCGCTCGTCGCCAGCTCGCGGGCTGCCGTCGGCGTCCGCTTCGACAACGTCGGTGACCGCATCACGATCGTGGATGAACGCGGCGACCTGATCGACGATGAGCGGGCGCTGCTGGTGTTCCTCGACCTTGTCGCGGCCGAGAACCGGGGAGCGCACGTCGCGCTGCCGGTCACCACCACCCGGGTCGCAGACCAGGTGACCCGCTTCCACGGGCTGACGGTCCGGCGCACGTCGCTGTCGGCCGCAGACCTCACCCGGGCCGCGAGCGAGCCGAACGTCGTGTTCGCCGCGGACGGCCGCGGGGGGTTCGTGGTACCCGAGTTCGCGCCGGCGATCGACGGCCTGGCCGCGTTCGTCAGACTGGTCGCGCTGGTAGCCCGGACCCGGCTGACCCTGAGCGCGATCGACGCCCGCATACCGGCCGTGTCTGTGCTCCGCAGATCCGTGCCGACGCCGTGGGCGGCCAAGGGCCTGGTGATGCGGCGGGTGGTCGAGGCGGTCGACACCGACAGCGGGTGCACCATCGACACCACCGACGGCGTTCGGGTGATCATGCCGGACGGCTCATGGGTCCTGGTGCTCCCGGACCCGGCCGAAGCCGTCACCCACCTGTGGGCTGAGGGTCGCGATGCCACCACGGCAGGGCATCTCCTGGACCGCTGGAGCGCCCTGTTCATGACTGGCGACGTCACCGGCGAGGACCGCTGGAAACCGGACGGGTCGGATCGGGTTCCCGACCCGGGATCCGTCGGGAACTCCGGCTCACTCTCCGCAAAGCGGTATTGATCTGTTCAGCGGTATTGATCTGTTCGACGGCTCGGAACCGACGACTGGGAGGCGATACGCAGTGTACCCGGAAGATCTGAAGTACACCACAGAGCACGAGTGGATCCGGGTGACCAGCGGCACTGTGCGGGTGGGTATCACCTCGTTTGCACAGGATGCGCTCGGGGATATCGTGTTTGTGACGTTGCCGGCGGTGGGTGATCGGGTACAGGCGGGTGAGCCGTTCGGCGAAGTAGAGTCGACCAAGAGCGTCTCGGACGTCTACGCCCCGGTCTCCGGGGAGGTGATCGCTCGTAACGAGGTGCTCGACAGCACTCCTGAGCTGGTCAACTCCGATCCCTACGGTGAGGGCTGGCTGGTCGAGGTGGCCGTCGACGACGCTGGGGTGACGGATTCCCTGCTCGATGCGGACGCCTACGCCCAGCATGTGAAGGGAACGTGATGATCTACACAATGGAGTCCGGCGTTCAGGTCCACGCCACGCAGGAATAGCTGGCCTACTCCCTTTGCGCGGTAGTGGACCTGATGCACTAGCCTCATTGTGCGCCGGGAAGGCGATGCGAGGCCGGGTTGTCACGGTCGGTGTCGTCCCTTCCGGCTTCGGGGCCGTCCGCGCGGTGGGTGGGTGTCCCCGAGGAGGAATCGAACTTTCGCCACCCCAGGCAGGTGGCCCGAGCGGCCGACCCAACCGCGCCCGCGGCGGTCCGGCAGGAAGCAGACGCGACCGTGTTCTGCACGAGGTGCGGACAGCAGAACCCGACTGATGCGTTGTACTGCGCGCGGTGTGGGTCTCCACTGGTACGTCCAGGTGAGCCCGTCGCGCCGGAACGGCCTGCCGAGCAGACGTCCACGCTCAACCTTGCCGCAGCCCTTTCGGGTATCGAGGGTGATCACGTCGACGAGTCGACCGAGCGGGATGCCGTTGCCGCCGTTGACGCGTTGCCACCGGGTTCAGGTCTGCTCGTGGTCAAGCGGGGGCCCAATGCGGGCAGCCGCTTCCTGCTGGATGCCGACCTGACGACGGCGGGCCGGCATCCGGAGAGCGATATCTTCCTGGATGATGTGACGGTGTCGCGCCGTCACGCCGAGTTCCATCGGTCTCCGTACACGAAGGGCTTCGCCGTTCGTGATGTGGGTAGCCTCAACGGCACCTATCTCAACCGTGAGCGGATCGACTCGGCCGAACTGTCCAGCGGTGACGAGGTCCAGATCGGCAAGTTCCGGCTGGTGTTCCTGACTGGATCAATCATGGCGACGGGTGGCGGGGTGCCCCAGTGAGCCGAAGGTCCCATCGATGAACGCCGGTCGGGCCACGACATCACCCATGCCGATGCCCGCTCGGGCCCCGGCGGGTGGCTCCGCCGCGAAGACGCTCAACATTGGCGAGGTACTCGATCGACTGAGGCTGGACTATCCCGACGTGACGCTGTCCAAGATCCGATATCTGGAGGCGGAAGGTCTGGTGGTCCCGGCCCGGACGAATGCGAACTATCGTAAGTACTCACCCGATGATGTGGGTCGGCTCCGTTACATCCTCGGCGCACAGCGGGAACGCTTTCTGCCACTGCGAGTGATCAAAGAAGAGCTGGAGTCCATCGACCGCGGCGAGCAGCCGCGTGAGCGGTCCGGCCCTCGTCCGGTCGCACCACCCCCGCCCCGCGTCCTGGACATGATCGTCGATGCTGGCGAGACGGTGCGGATGTCGCGTCGGGAGCTGCTCGCCGCCACCGGCATCGACGATGATCAGCTTGTCGAACTCGAACAGTACGGGCTGCTCGCGCCCCGCCCCGGCGGCAGCTATTTCGACGGAGACGCGGTGGCGGTCGCGCGCACGTTCGCCGCACTGAGCGCCTTCGGCGTCCAGCCTCGTCACCTGCGTTCCTCGCGGGTCGCGGCCGATCGGGAAGCGGGACTGATCGAACAGGTGGCAGCGCCCCTGCGGGGGCAACGCGACCGACCCGGCGGGCACGCGCAGGACACCGTGGACGAGCTCGCAGGTCTGCTGGTTCGGCTGCACGCTGCCCTGCTGCGCTCACGATTGCGGGCCGGGCCGAGCGGATGACATCACCACGGCATGTCCGTGGGCCGGCCTTTCGCAGGCCGATTCGCCCGCGGACACCTATCGTTGACAGTGCGGTGGAAGACGTCCACGGTGGCCGATCTTTCCGCAAGCACCAGGCACGCTGACGAACTCCAGCGACGGGGATACTGTCACCCGGTGGGCGTCTACAGTTTCCGCTCAGATCATCCCGTCCTGCTCACCTGTGCGAGGAGGTAGATCGGTGCATCGGCTGGACATCGTCGGCGTTCGTGTCGAGCTTCCGTCGAAGCAGCCGATCGTCCTGTTGAAGGAGGTCGGAGGTGAGCGCTACCTACCCATCTGGATCGGCGCGGTGGAGGCGACAGCCATCGCGTTCGCGCAGGAGGGCATCACGACTGCTCGTCCGATGACCCACGATCTCATGCGTGATGTGCTGCAGGCCCTGCAGACGGAACTCACGAGGGTCACCATCAACGATCTCCAGGACGGGGTGTTCTTCGCGACGCTCGTGTTCGGAAACGGAGTCGAGGTCTCGGCTCGACCGTCGGACGCCATCGCGCTGGCGATGCGGATGGGGGTACCCGTCTACGGCGAGGAGTCGGTACTCGCCGAGGCTGGCATCACCGTGCCCGAGGATCAGGAACAGGAGCAGGAGAGCGAGCTGGAGAAGTTCCGAGAGTTCCTGGACACGATCTCGCCGGAGGACTTCAACACACCAGGTTCCTGATCGTAGATTTTCTGCTACGCGGTGGATCGAGTCCGTCGCTAGGCGGCGTCGTCGGGCTGCATTGCGGGCCGTTGCGGCGCGTGTGCGGTTGTATCCTTAATAGTTCGGGCTGGGCGTGTTTTCATGCGGTTGCAAGACACGTCCATCCTGATCATTGATGCAACCATCGAGAGCTCTTACCGTCGAGTCGAGGTTGCGGTCCCGACACGGAGGCCGCGCGCGGCGATGGTGTGGCGGGGCCGGGTGCGGCCAGGAGTCGGTGGGTGGGACGGATGGCGACAGCGATGATCGGACGGCGATGATCGAGCAAGGTCAGCTCTTCCCGGATGATCTTCCTCAGCCTCCTGGTGATGATGTCGGCTACCGGGGGCCTACCGCGTGCGCCGCCGCGGGGATCACCTATCGGCAACTCGACTACTGGGCCCGTACGGGGCTTGTCGTGCCGAGCGTGCGAGGCGCCACGGGGTCGGGTAGCCAGCGGCTGTACTCCTTTCGCGATGTGCTGGTTCTGCGGGTCGTACGCAAGCTGCTTGAGGCGGGGGTCTCCCTGCAGAACATCCGTGCCGCCGTGGACTGCCTGCGCGTCCGCGGGATCGACGATCTTGCCAGGGTCACCCTGGTCAGCGACGGGTCGACGGTGTACGAGTGCATCTCCGACGACCAGGTCATCGACCTCGTCCAGGGGGGGCAGGGGGTCTTCGCGATCGCGGTCGGCCGGGCCGTGCGGGACATGCGCGGACAACTGTCACAGCTGCCGACCGAGCGGCCCGAACGCCTGGGACCGGTCGGGCACCCGGAGCACGTCGCGGTCGGTCATCCCGGGGACGAGCTGGCCAACCGGCGCGGCCGACGGAACTCGGCCTGAACCGGTAAAGCTGGCCTGAGCCGGTAGCGCTCGCCTGAGCGGGCGGGCAGCCCGAGGCCGACGCGGCCACCCGACCGTGGTCACGTTGCTGGACCGCGCCCGCGGGGACGGGGACCATGGGGCAATGGCCCGTCCGGTAGCGTCACATCGGCGCAAGCCCACCCAGTCAAGGGAAAACCCCGCCTTCGTCGGATCTCGTCGCTAGGTTGGTTCTACCGGTAGGTCACTGGTCGGCCAGGACGCCACACCACCATCGTCGTGCCATCAGCTTGATCGCGGGGAGGTCGCGGTGTCGGGCACTCGGCGAGTGCGGACGCTGGTCACTGGCATCCAGACATGCCTCGGCGAGGCGCTGAGCCTCGCCGATCGACTGGAGGCGCTGGCGGACCAGGTCGAGCTGCCCGAAGCGGACGCGCCCTTTGCGGGCGCCGGTACGCGTCCGTCCGATCAGCGCCACCGGCCCGACGACGCATGGCCCGACGAGGCATGGCACACCGGATCCATCACAGCACAGCGGGTCCCCATCGCGCTCAGCGCCGCGGCCTCGATCGCCCGTGAGCAGGCGCCCGCTCTCGCCGGCGCACGCTGGTCGGCGCCGGCGTGGATGCAGGTACGCCAGGCCGGCCACGCCGGGCGCCCCACGCCTGGCGAACCCGTGTCCGGACCGGGATCACCCGTGCAGGAAACACCCGTGCAGGCAGCCGTGGACCGGCCCTACCGGCCAGGGCTGTGGCGGGTAGGAAGGGTGATAGTCCCACCGCTGCTGCCCGGCGGAGTCGCAGCCGAGGTTCCCCTCGCCGTCAGCCTGCTCGACGGCGGCAACCTGCGCATCGTGGTGGACCGTGACCGCCGTGGTGAGGGGGTCGGCGTCGTGCGCGGCCTGCTCACCCGTGTTCTCGCGGCGGCGCCGGCCGGGTCGGTGCGGGTCATCGTCTACGACCCGTACGAGCTGGGGGCCGGGCTTGCGGGTTTCGCCCCGCTGCGGGCCGCCGGTGTCGCCAGCCCCACTTTGACCACCCGAACCCGCCTGGAAGGCGTGCTCGCGGAACTCTCCGCGGACGTGGGGCGCATCACGGTCGACCGGCTCGGTGGCCGGTTCGCCTCATTGCGGGAGCGGGAAGCCGCCGGCCTGCCGCGGGCCGAGCCCTGGCGGCTGCTGGTACTGCTGGCCTGGCCGTCGCTGGCCGACGACGCCGCTCGGGCACTGGCGGCGGTCGCCGCCCAGGGCCCTGCGTGCGGTGTACACGTCATCGTCCTGGTGGAGGAGGGCGCCGCCACCCCCGTTGCCCGGCGCGGGCATGACACCCTGGCCAACGCCGAGACCCTGTGGCTGACCGAGGACGTCGAGAATCCTCCGGCCGCGGGCCAGGGCCGACCCGAGGGCGATCGGCCGAGCGGGCGCTGCTCGCTGTCGGGTCCGCTGCGATGCGATCTGGATGAACCCCCGCCCCCCGATCTGGTGGCCGCGGTGGCGCAGATCGTGGCCGCCGCCGCGGCTCACGAGGCCGCCCGGCCGCCGAACGCGCGCGCCCTGCTACCCGAGACGCTGTGGAGCTTCGACGCCGCCGGCGGTCTTGCTGTTCCGGTGGCGTTCGGCCCGGACGGCCCGGTGACGTTGCGGTTCGACGACGACACCGTCCACGCGCTGGTCGGT
>NZ_CAUVXG010000006.1:78301-95182 GCF_963555885.1 Protofrankia sp. Cr2 | reverse complement strand
CCGACCAGCTGCGATTCCACCTGCTCGACTTCAAGGAGGGTCTGGAGTTCGCCCAGTTCGCTCCCCGCGGTGACGACCCGTTCGTGCTGCCACACGCGGACACGATCGGAATGGACAGCGACCGGGAGTTCGGGGTCGCCGTGCTGCGGCACGTCCGTGCCCTGATGCAACGCCGGGCCCTTGCCATGCGGGCCGTCGGAGCCCGGGACCTGCGCGGCCTGCGGACGGCGCGGGGCGGTACCGGGTGGCCGCGGATCATGATAGTGATCGATGAGTTCCAGGTGATGCTGACGCCACTGGACGCGGTGTCGCGCGAGGCGGTCTCGCACCTGGAGGTGTTGGCGCGCCAGGGCCGCGCCTACGGGATCCACCTGCTGCTCGCCAGCCAGACCCTGTCGGGTATCGACGCCCTGGATGCGACGGCCGGTAAACGTGGATCGATCTTCGGGCAGTTCGCGCTGCGCATCGCGCTGCGTACCTCGATCTCGGAGTCACGGGTGCTGCTGTCGACCACCAACGAGGCGGCCGGCGCACTGGCCGGCGTCGGTGAGGCCATCGTCAACCGGCGCAACGGCCACCCGGCCGGCAACGAGCTCGTCCGGGTCGCCTATCCCGAGCCTGCGCTGCTCGCCACGCTGCGGGCGAACCTGTCGCGGGCGAATCAGTCCCGCGCGAACGTGTCGCGGGCGAGCGCGGCAGCAGTCGCGGGCAGCCGACCGCCGAAGGTCTTCGTGGGCCATGCCCCGGCCCTGCTGGATGACAATCCGCTGTTCCGTTCGCTGTCGGGCACGCCTGCCCCGCTCGACCGCGCCGGCCCCGATCCCGATCCCGACGCGATGGATCCCGGTCATCAGGAGGCCGGCCACCAGGACGATGGGGATGTCGCCGAGCCGTTGGCGCTCGTCGGGGTTCCCCTCGATCTGCATCCCGCCGCCGTAGGCGTCCGCTTGTCCCCGCTGCCAGGACGCAACCTGGCGGTTCTCGGACCGCTGCGGCGTGAGGCCGTCGGCGTGCTGCACGCGGCCGTCACGAGCCTCGCAGCACAGGCTGGGCCGGGCGGGCTGGTGGTCGATATCGTCGCCGTCACCGGCGAGATGGCCCAGGTCGCCGACATCCTGGCCGAACGGGTCCGGGCTTTCGGCCAGGATGTAGACGTTCATCCGCCGGCCGCGCTGCGCCGCGTGCTGGCGCAGACCAGTGACACGGTGCGGGCCAGGGAGGAGTCGTCACTGGCGGTGGGGACGGGCCCGCAGCACGGGCCGGCCCAGCCGGTACGGCCGCTTGCGCTGCTCGTCCTGTTCGCCGCCGATGCGGGGCGCGCGGTTCTGGAGGCCAAGGATCCGGTCGGTCGTCGCTCCGGCCTGGATGATCTGCGTTTCGTGACCCGCCGGGGCCCGGGTCAGCGGGTGCACCTGCTCGGCTGGTGGCGCGGCCCGGGTCGACTACTCGATGACCTCGGTCCCACGCATCGTGACGACGTCGGGGCATGGATCGCAGTCGGTGTTCCCGGCAATGATCTGTTCAGCCTCGCCGGAAACCGGTCGGTCACGGCGGTGACGAGCGCCAACCGGGCGGTCCTGTTCGATCGGAACGGTCAGGCGGAAGCGCGTACGATCATCCCGTTCGCGCCGTTGCAGCGACGGGTGGACGCACAATGACCGGACCGGTCGTGGGAGTCGACCACAACGGTCATGGGAACCCGCGGCCGACATCCGGTGGAACCCACGCCTACCGGGCGTTGGTTGGTATGCCCGACCAATCGGGTAGATCTCTCCCTGTGCCCGACGGCGAGCCCGAACGTGACGGCGGCGACCCGCGTGATGCCCGTGATGCCCAGGATCCCGATCTTGACGATCCGAGGATCGCGATCGCGCACTATCGGGCGCTGCTCGCCGAGCTCGACCAGGCTCGCACGAAGGTGACCGATCACGTGTTGGCCGGCCGGGAACGGCGCGCTGCGCTGGCGCGGACGCACCGGGAGTCCGCCCATGCCATCCGTTCCAGAGTCGACGAAGTGTGGCGCACGGTGGCCGAACCGCTCGCTCATCACGGCATCAGTGACCTCGAGCAGCTTCGCCCCGCTCCGGCGACGGAATTCGATCATGACGATGTGGCTGCGGTGGCCCTGCTCAAACGTACGGACCGCTCAGCCGTCCGGGCGGCGCACCGTCGCGGTGCTGACAGTGGCCGCGGGCGGTCCACCGGCACGGCGCTGGAGCGCACCGCCCGCTCGGGGCGGCCCACCGTGGGAGCCGATGATCCCGTCGAATTCGACCCGGCCGCAGCGCCGGCCCGCGCCCACGAACTGTGTCTCACCGCGATGGGGCACGCTGCCGAGCTGCGGGCGATCACACGGGCTGGCTCGACGACGTCCGCGGCGATTGTCATCGGGCTGGCCTGCCTGCTGGTAGCCGGTGCGGTGACCGCGCTGCGGGTGTTCCTCGGCGTCGAGGCGCTCGCGGCCCTGGCCGGTGCCGCGCTGGTCGCCGGCGTGTGCGTGGTGGCCCTTACCGACGCGGGCCGCCTGGAGGTGGCCCGAGCCGCGTTGCTCGGAGCGGGTACAGCCGGTGCCGCGGTGCTGGCGACCGCCCGGGTCGCGCCCCTGAACCCACCTGGATTGATCGCTTCCCTGGTGGCGGTTGTGCTTGCCGTCCGCTTCGGACTCGGCATCGGAGCACCACGAGAGCCGCGAGATCCGCGGCGCAACTAGACCGGCGGTTGTCCGGACCCGATCCCTGCGGCGGCGACAGAAGAAGGGCAGGATCTCTGTGACGAGCACCATCGCCGACGTCAAGTCCCAGCTTGGCGAGGCGTTCAAGCGCACCGATGAGGTCGCCGGCCAGTTGGACGGCGCCTTGACCATGATCGAAGAAGCGCAGGCGATCGTCTTGGCGGCGACCGACGGCAGTGCCCACCGGGCCGTGGAACAGCTGACGGCCGCCCTGATGGAGACCCGCGAGCGCATCCAGGAATCGTTGGCGGCCCTGGGATCCGCCGTCCAGGAGGTCCGTGACTACAGCGACGGGCTCTAAACCACCGGACACTCGCAGAGTATTGACATAAATCAACAAGTTGTGGGATATAACACAAATTTTGTGATTGATAGTCTGCGTTCGGTTGTCAGCGTGTCGCGGATGAAGATCTGGGTAACAATTCCGCGGGTTGTCCGCGACGCGATGCATCCTTTAGCCGGCCTTACTAAAGTCCGAGTTGTCCCTTCGGTCGCCGATTGCATGATCACGGTTCCCGTCATGTCACCGGCGGCCCGGGAACGTACCAACGCGTGGAAGTTCACGGGTCCGACATCCGTTCGGCGCCGCTGCCACGCGACTGAGGAGGCCGCACCACCGTGCCGGTAAGCAGAATGCTCGACCTTCCGCTTGTACTTCTGTCCAACCGCGGCCCGGTGAGCTTCGACCGTGACGCTTCGGGACGGACGGTCACCCGAGGGGCGGGGGGCCTCGTTTCAGCGCTGTCGGGCCTCGCCGAGCACCTCGACGACGCCGTCTGGGTCTGTGGGGCTGCGACCGCGGAGGACACCGTGGTCGCCGGTGAGGCGCTGGGCGGTTCGATCGTCGTCCAGACCGCGCCGTCGCCGCATGTGGTCGACGGAGACGCCGACGGTCCCACGATCCGGGTGCACCTGGTCGTCACCGACCCCGCCGCCTATGCCGACTTCTACAGCGTCTGGTCGAACCCGATCCTGTGGTTCATCCAACACGGGCTGTACGGTCGGGCACTGTCGCCCATCATCACCCAGGCCGAGCATGACGCGTTCGAGCACGGCTACGCCGCGGTCAACCGGGCATACGCGGACACCGTCGCCGACGAGGTCCGCGCCCGCGGCGGCAAGGCACTCGTCCTGCTGCAGGACTACCATTTCTACCTGGTTGCCGAACGGGTCCGGGAGCTGTGCCCGGACGTCGTACTCACCCACTTCGTCCACATCCCATGGCCAAGCCCGGACGAGTGGCGCGTGCTGCCCGCCGGCATCCGGGAGCGGCTGCTGCGCGGGCTGCTGGGCAGTGACGTCGTCGGCTTTCACACCCGGCGTTACGCCCGCCACTTCGTCCTGTGCGCGCAGGAACTGCTCGGCCTAGACGTCGACCTCGACAACCTGCTGGTCACCGTCGGCGATCGGACGGTCCGGGCCCGGTACTACCCGATCTCGGTGGACCCGGCCGCACTTGATGCGATCCTCGGCACCGAAGAGGTCGCCGCGCATGTCGCCATGCTGCGTTACGCCTTCCTCGACGGGGACCGCCAGCTCATCCTGCGGGTGGACCGCACCGACCCGAGCAAGAACGTCGTACGCGGCTTCCTCGCCTTCGGCACGCTGCTCGACCAACACCCGGAGCTGGTCGGCAAGGTCAGTTTTCTCGCCCTGCTCCAGCCGAGCCGCACGGATGTGCCCGAGTACGCCGACTACATCGCATTGATCGGCGCGGTTGTCGCCGAGATCAACGCCCGGCACACCAGAGACGGACAGCAACCCATCGACCTGCGGATGGCCGAGGACTTCCCACTTGCGGTGGCCGCCTACTCGATCTGCGATGTGATCATGGTTAACGCCATCGCGGACGGGATGAACCTCGTGACCAAGGAGGTCGCCGTGGTCAACCGTCGCGGCGGCGTGCTGGCGCTGTCGGAGAACGCCGGCGCCCACGAGGAGCTCGGCGACTACTCGGTGACGCTGCATCCCTTTGACGTACAGCAGATGGCCGACGCCCTGTACGAGGCTCTGACCATGCCGGTGGAAGAACGCCACCGGCGCCTGGCCGCGGCTGCCGATCAGGTCCGCACCCATGACGTGGGACGCTGGCTCAGCGAACAGCTGGACGACCTCGCACGGCTCGCCGGCTACTCGTGAACCCCCCGTAACCCCGCGCAACCGTGCTGAACCCGGCTGGAGTCGTCCACCTCGGCGGGTTTCCACCGCGACTCGCGGGTAGTCTCAGCGTCGAGAGAGTTTCGTGGACGACATAAGGGGAGCGGACGTGGCGGGTTCGGGCGGTCACCACAAGGCGAACACGGGTTCGTGGGCCGCGGTATTTCTGATCATCGCGGCTTTCTCCGTCGGGACCTTCGCCCTCGTGCTCCACTCCATTCCCCTGTGGATCGTGACCGGCGTCGCGCTGGTCGCCGGCCTGATCACCGCTGTCGCGTCCGGCATCATGGAACAGGCATACTGACCTGGAACAGGCCCACGTGACCTGGCCCTGCCGTCCGGTCGTCAGCGGCTGGACGCGCTCGCCAGCGAGCGCGGGGTGACGAACGACACCAGGCGGGTCGTACTCGGCCCGAGTTCCGCCCAGCGACCCACAGCGAGATCCTCCACCGCAAGCGCGGCCGTGGGAAAGGTCGGGATGCGGGGACGCTCGCCGGCCGGTAGCAGACCGGCTGCCAGCGCCTGCATCCCGGGGTTGTGGCCCACCAGTAGGACGGTGGGAACGCCGTCATCCAACTCCCGGAGACGGTCGAGGAGATCGGCGACATCGGCGAGATAAAGCCTGTCCTCGATCAGCACGGGGACATCATGCGGCAATGCCCCGGCGATGTGCTCGACCGTCTGGCGGGTGCGGCGGGCGGACGAGCACAGCACCAGGTCGGGGATGAGCCGATCAGTGCGCAGATGTTCCGCGATGAGATCGCACGCGGCCCGGCCGCGAGGTGACAGCGGCCGCTCGGCGTCCGGTGTCGAGCTGTCGGTCCAGTCCGACTTGCCGTGACGCAACAACAGGAGACGACGCGGCGGCCTCACCACACGACCTGCGTGGATGTGGCGGACAACCGGACGCCGCGACCAGGCGCGGGACACCCCGACACGAAGCTCCTCCTCGGACGGCAACGACACGCAGCCTGCCCATCCCGGCCCGGGGCGTCAATGGTTCTTTTCCGCACCGTCGAGGTCGGCGGCCGGATCCAGCAGATCGACGAGATCTTGTCGACGGTTGGCTCGTTGGCCCCGGTGTGACCTCGACCGGGGGCCGGCGGACGCCACACCGGGGGCAACGGGGATGTCGCCGACGGAAGTGATAAGATCAGTTCGTAGCGTAGGTGGACAGTAGGAGGCGATCGGCATAGGCCAGTGCGTCGTCTGCGGTCAGACGGCCGCGCGGCACGATTGAATTACGTTGATCTGACGTAAGCCCACCCCACACGCCGTGTTCTTCTTGACGGAACAGTGCTGTGGCCAGACAAGCCCGTCGTACCGGACAGCTTGCGCAGATCTTGCGAGCTCTGGTTTCGGCGGCGGCGCGGGCCTTGGTGTTACGCCCGTCCGGTGGGAAGAAGGCATCGGGGTCCCCATCCCGACACGCCGCGTCCTGGCGCCAGTATGCGGGCCAGCCGGGTCCGTAGGGCTGGGGCGGGAGGTCTCGTCCTGGCAGGACCGGTACACCGGCGCTCATGGCCTTACGCCGATCATGGTCGCATTCGTGCGCAACGCGGACAGGGGATTGGGAACGGCAGCGCTACCTGCGGGTAGCGAACGCGACTGACTGGGCATACCGTCTCCTGCTGGACATCGCTTGTGGCGGATATAACAGGGACGAGCACCACGTAGATGTGTTGTGACGCACATCTACTCTGCTCGGGTGGAACGACGACTCGGGTGGAACGACAACTGTTACGAAAAGACGACGGCCCGGTTCTCCGGCGTGGAGTGCACCGCATCGCTGGCGCCATGTACACCGGAAACGAACCTGTCTCGTCTCGTTAACCGAGGAACGTAGACGGCTCTCGACCGGATAGCAAGGGTTCCGGAACGGTCACGTCCGCGGTTTGTGTCACAGGTCGCATCGCGGTGTCGGCGGTCGCCGCGTGGTCGCAGATGTGAAACTCACAGTATGTGATGTAGTACATATTGTGAATGCCCGGTCCGCCTGATGGGCGGCGAACCGGGCATTTTGGGCGTTCCGTGGTCAACCGATGGCAGGTACGGCCACTACAGTGATCACAAGCGTGAGTAGGATCACAGCAGTGATCGCCAAATCGCAATAGCGGGTGAGTAGCTTCATACCCGCCCAATACGGTAATTATCTGTCCATATCAGTTGATATTGGACGTATGTGCCGGGACGGCGGGATATGATCATCTGTCCACCGCCGGCATACAGGCCGTCGTGATACGCCTGCCCCTGATCGTCCAGAAAGAAGATCACATCACCTGGACGGACGTCAGCCCGGCTGACCGGGCGGAGCGCGTCGAACTGCTCGTAGGTCGTGCGAGGTACCGATACACCCAGGCGGGCGTAGACGTACTGGATCAGACCCGAGCAGTCGAAGTCGTTCGGGCCGGCACCGCCATAGCGATAGGGCTTTCCGATCTGCTGGGCGGCGACCGCGACCGCTGCCGCACCCAGTGAACCCGAGCCGCCGGTCAGGGCCGGCGGCTGCGCCGTTGACGTGCCGAAAAGCGCGCTCCAGGTCAACGGGCCGACAATCCCGTCGGTCACCAGACCGGCGCCAGCCTGGAAACTCCGGACTGCACTCTCGGTCCGCGGCCCGAATTCCCCGTCCGCGGCGATCCCCAACCGGCTCTGGACCGCCGCGACCGTCTCCCCTTGGCTTCCTCGGCTCAACAGTTGGCCCGGGTACTCCAGCGCCGCCGCTTGGACGGTACTGGACGGCGAAAATTGTGAATTGTACCAGAGCGCGTCGGTCAAAGACGGTACGATAGTCACCGACGGGGTGATAGTCACCGCTGGTCCGACATGCGTGGCTGGCTCGCTCGCGGTGGCCGGCCACGGCGCAAGAGCCACCGCGACGGCAACAGCGCAGGAGACCGCGGTAACCGTCGGCGAGACTGCGCGGCTTGAGATGGACATTGCCATCGCCCCTCTGCCGCCGTCCGGGCAGTGAACCCGGGTCCCGTCCGCGTGCGTGTCGCCGGCACGGGGATGCGGACGGGCCTCGGCGGTCATCCCCGTTACTCACTGTGACAGCGAGCACCCTTACGCTAAGAGACTGGCGAAGAACTTTCAGTGATACTAGTTACCAAGGGTGACGGTCTCTGGCTGTAACGCGATCGTGGAGAACCGGTAACCCGATCCCGGACGCAAACCACTGAGAACGGGCTAGAACGGGCGAAAGCCGGCGGTGGCCATACCCATCGCCGGACACGCCTACCAAGCCCGTGATCGACATGGTGGACGGCCAGCCGAGAGCGCGCGATGTAGCCCCTGGAACAGTCGCGTTGACCTTCGACGACGGGCCGAGCGAGAACTTGCCGGGCAGGGTTACGTGACGGTCGTCGCGGACCGCGACACCGAGGACTGGACCCAGCCCGGTGTGGATACACTCGTGCGGGCTGCGGCGCCGAGCGGTGACGCAAGCGGCATTGTTCTCATGCACGACGGCGGCGAACATCGCGCGCAGACGGTCGCGGCCCTCGACAAGATGATCGACCAGTTGACCGCCTGGGGCTACCGCTTCGTCACTGTCTCCGAGGGGCTCGGCCAAACCCGCGCATCCATGACCGTGCCGGTGGACACCCGTAGCAGAATCGCCGGTAATGCACTGGTGCTGGCGTTCAGGATTTCCGGACTGATCCGTGCCTATCTGGCCCTGTCGTTGATCCCGCTCAGTGCGCTTGCGATTCTCCGGTCGGTGATTACGATCACCGCTGCCCGCCGCTATATTCGGTCGATCTACTGGCTGTCTACGCGCTGTTCAGCGGAGACTGGCGGGTCTACGCCACACTCGGGGTGTTCTACGGCGTCCAGTTCGCCACCACCGCCTTTGCGTTCCGCCTCGAAGGGGAATCCGCTACGTCCACTGTGGGCGTTGCCCTTCCAGATGTTCGTCTACCGGCAGCTCATGTACCTGGTAGTCATACAGTCCGTGGTGACCGCAGCACGCGGCACCCCACTGCGCTGGCAACGGATGATCCGGCAGGGCACTGCCACCCAATCACTGGACGAGATACCCGGACCGAAGCCGCCGGCCATCCACGGCGTTCCGACGCCTGTCTCCTCGAACGGACCAGCGATGCCGGTCTCCTGATCTGCCTGCTCCCGCGAGAACACGGATCGGCCATCCGGCCCGCGTGCGACGCCCCTCGGTGTGCTGACAACGTGATGACGATTAACGTGATGACGATGCAGAGATGTGTCCTCCTGTTGCAGGGCATCAACGTGGGTGGCCGCAACAGGGTCGCGATGGCCGATCTCCGGGCGCTCCTACAGGCCGAGGGATGCACCGAGGTGGCGACCTACCTCCAGAGCGGCAATGCGGTGGTGACCGCCGAGCCGGTGGGCTTGGCGGTGAAACTGGAGCAGGCGCTGCACGAGCGGGTCGGTATCCGATCGAGATTCTTCCTGCGCAGCGCCGAGGCGCTGGCGATGGTTGTCGCCTCGAACCCGTTCCCGATGCGGGTGGCGGAACCGAAAAAGCTGCATGTGGCCTTCCTCGCCGATCCGGTCGATGTGCCGGCGGTGACCCGTCTGGGGCTGCGGCACGGCGATGACGAGATCGGCATCGGCAGTCACGAGCTGTATCTGTCCTACGAGGTCAACTCCCGCGACTCGCCCCTCGCAGGTGTGCTCCGCCAGCTGCGAACACCGTTCACGGCCCGGAACTGGACGACTGTGACCAAGCTGGCCACGCTCGTGGGAAGCGGACCATGAATCGAAGCCGACACGGCGTGAGGCCGCGGCGTCGCCGGCTCCGATCGTGGGGTTCACGTCGTTGGCCGGGTGCGACAGCACCAGGGCGCTGCCGGCGGGCAGAGCGGCGGCCGGGTTCCGGATGTCGGTGTCGCCTGCCAGGTGGGTCACTGCCCTGCGCAGGAACGCCCGGTTGGTGAGGACGCTCAGCCCTGCTCCCACCGCGCGGCCTCGGCCCTGCACGCCCGCGACTGCGTCCTCACCGCTCCGGGTGGGTGAGTCTCTTGTGTATGCAGGTGAGCAGTTCTTCAGTGTCGACGGGCTTGGTGATGTAGTCGGTGGCACCGGCGGCGAGGCACTTATCCCGGTCGCTCTGCATCGCCTTCGCCGTGACAGCGATGATCGGGAGGCTTGCGAAGCGCGGCATATTCCGGATAACCCCCATGGTCGCGTAGCCATCCATTTCGGGCATCATGACGTCCATCAGGATGAGGTCGACCGCCGTCGCCAGTAGGACGTCGATGCCCATGCGTCCGTTAGGCGCGTGGATCACCGTGAGGTCGTGAAGTTCGAGCATGCTGGTGATGGCAAAAACGTTCCGGATGTCATCATCGACGACCAGAATCGTACGGTCGCGTAGCCCTGGGTACGTCGAGGTGTCGGGTACGGGCAACAGTTCCGCGGACGCGCTCGGGGCTCCCAGGAGGGGCGGCACATCACCCGGATGATCAGCGGACAGGTGCAGGATGATACGTTCACAAAGATCATCTAAAGAGCGCAGCGATTCCAGGCGGTGGGTGCGGAAACGGACCTGGGCGAGCCGCTCGTGGGCGGTGCCCCGCGAGGGATGGGCGAGGACCGGGATCTCCTGCAGATCCGGGCGTTCCCAAAGTCTGTCGAGGAAAGCGAACGCGGCCGCGGCCGGAAGGGTCAGGTCGAGCACGATGCAGCGGTAGGGCGTTGCCAACAGGTGGTCGATGGCGTCGTCAGGGCTGGTGGCGGTGGTGATGTGGACAGGCCCGTGGGTGTCGGCGATGTCGGCTGCCGCGCTGCGCGCGAGAAGGGTGAGCAGACCGTTGTCCTCAGGTTCGATGACGAGCATGCGGCACTCACCGGACGCGATGGCAGGCGAGGACGTCGAGTCGACGCCTGTCGGCACCGCGGCATCACGGGTTTCCTCGACCACGGTGTCGAAGGTGGGCAGCGGTAGGTAAAAGGTGAAGGTGCTACCGTGCTCGAACTCGCTTTGGGCGTGGATCTCGCCGCCGAGGAGGGTCGCAACTTCGCGGGAGATGGACAGGCCAAGGCCGGTTCCGCCGTATCTACGGCTGGTGGTGCCGTCGCCCTGCTGGAAGGCTCCGAACACTTTATCCAGGTTCTCTTCGGCGATGCCGACGCCGGTGTCGATCACGGAGAACATCATGGCCCTGCGCCAGTCGCGGCCGAGCACACTGCCATCGACCGTCCGGATCCGAAGTTCCACCCCGCCCTGTTCGGTGAACTTCACCGCGTTGGACAGCAGGTTGCGCAATACCTGCTGCAGACGTTGCTGGTCGGTGAAAAGTATATCCGGCAGGTCGGGAGCGACATCGACCGTGAACCGCAGACCCTTTTCCGCGGTCAGGGGGCGGAAAGTGGTCTGGACATCCTCGATCAGCTTCCTCAGGGCAAAGTGCTCCAGGTGAATGTCGATCTTCCCGGCCTCAACCTTGGAAAGATCCAAGATATCGTTGATGAGCTGGAGAAGGTCGGAGCCGGCAGAGTGGATGACATTGGCGTACTCGACCTGCTTCGACGTGAGGTTACCGGTGGGGTTCTGAGCCAGCAACCGCGCCAGGATCAGCAGGCTGTTCAGTGGCGTACGCAGTTCGTGGGACATGTTGGCGAGGAATTCCGACTTGTATTTCGATGCCAGGGCGAGCTGTCGCGCCCTTTCTTCGATCTCCTGCCGCGCTTGTTCGATCTCGTAGTTCTTGATTTCGATGTCGTGATTCTGGCGGGCGAGGAGGGTTGCTTTTTCTTCGAGCTCGGCATTGGAACTCTGAAGCTCCTCCTGCCGGGCCTGCAGTTCTTCGGAACGTGCTTGCAACTCGCCGGCGAGGCGCTGCGACTCGTCCAGCAGCGCGTCGGTACGAGAGTTGGCGATGATGGTGTTGACGTTGACACTGATTGTTTCCATCAGCTGGTTCAGAAAGTCCCGGTGCACTTGCGTGAACGGGGTGAAGGAGGCGAGTTCAAGGACGCCGAGCATATGGTCTTCGAAGAGAATCGGCAGTACGATCAGACTAACGGGCGCAGCCTGGCCGAGGCTGGAGGAAATCCTCACGTAGTCGGCGGGCGTCTGCTCGACCACGATCGGTTTCCTCGTACGGGCCACCTGGCCGATCAAGGACTGCCCGATGTTGAACTCTTGCGGCACATCGGCGTGGGTCTGGTAGCCGTAGCTGGCGATCAGCCGCAGGGTGGAGCCGTTCGGACCGGATCCGGTCAGGAAAAATGTGCCGTGTTGCGCGCTAACCAGCGGAGTCAGCTCGTCCATGATCAGATGGGCGACCGTGGTGAGATCGCGGCTTCCCTGCATCAGGCCGGAGACGCGGGCCAGGTTGGTCTTCAACCAGTCCTGCTCCTGGTTGGCCCGAGTTGTTTCCCGTAGTGACTGCACCATGGCGTTGATGTTGTCTTTGAGCTCGGCGACCTCGCCCTGGGCCTCCACGGCGATGGACCGGGTGAGATCGCCGGTGGCGACTGCGCTGGTCACCGCGGCGATCGCCCGCACTTGGCGGGTGAGATTTCCGGCGAGATCATTCACGTTCTCCGTGAGGCGTTTCCACGTTCCGGAGACGCCCTCGACCTTGGCCTGTCCGCCGAGGATCCCCTCGGTGCCGACCTCACGGGCCACCCGGGTCACCTCGGCGGCGAACGATGACAGCTGATCGACCATCGTGTTAATGGTGGTCTTGAGCTCGAGAATCTCCCCGCGCGCATCGACATCGATCTTCTTAGAAAGATCACCTTGGGCTACGGCGGTGGTGACCTGGGCGATGTTACGGACCTGACTGGTCAGGTTGTTGGCCATCGAGTTGACGTTGTCGGTGAGGTCCTTCCAGGTGCCTGACACGCCTTTGACGTCGGCCTGTCCGCCGAGCCGTCCGGCGGTACCGACTTCCCGAGCGACCCGGGTGACCTCGTCGGCGAAGGCACCGAGGGTGCCCACCATCGTGTTGATTGTCTGGGCGAGCGCGGCGACCTCGCCCTTTGTCTCTACCGTGATCTTCTGGGACAGGTCGCCCCTGGCCACAGCTGTTGCCACCTGGGCGATCGAGCGGACCTGCACGGTGAGGTTGGATGCCATCACGTTGACGTTGTCGGTGAGGTCCTTCCAGGTGCCCGACGCACCCCGCACGACCGCCTGCCCGCCGAGATTGCCCTGTGTCCCCACCTCACCGGCGACCCGGGTGACCTCGTCGGCGAAGGCGGACAGCTGGTCGACCATCGTGTTGATGGTGTCCTTCAGTTCCAGGATCTCCCCGCGCGCGTCCACCCGGATCTTCTGTGTCAGGTCGCCCTTGGCCACCGCGGTCGTCACCTCGGCGATCGACCGGACCTGGTCGGTCAGATTGGTCGCCATGACATTGACGGACTCGGTGAGGTCCTTCCAGGTGCCCGACACACCTTTGACGTCGGCCTGTCCGCCGAGCCGTCCGTCGGTGCCGACCTCGCGGGCCACCCGGGTGACCTCGTCGGCGAACGACGACAGCTGGTCGACCATCGTGTTGATGGTGTCCTTCAGTTCCAGGATCTCCCCGCGCGCGTCCACCCGGATCTTCTGGGAGAGATCACCTTTGGCCACCGCCGTTGCCACCTGGGCGATCGAGCGGACCTGCCCAGTGAGGTTGCCGGCCATCGCGTTGACCGAGTCGGTGAGATCCTTCCAGGTACCCGACACCCCCGGCACGACGGCCTGTCCGCCGAGCTTTCCGGCGATGCCGACCTCGCGGGCCACCCGCGTCACCTCGGAGGTGAATAACGCGAGCTGGTCGGTCATCCCGTTGAAGACGCCCGCGATTTCGTCCATAAGTGTGTCACCGACCTGGGGCAGACGCGTGCTGAAATTCCCGCCACGCACCGCAGTCAGGCCCGCGAGGAGCTGGCGCAACGCGGGATCCTCCAGTGTTCCCGGCTGTCTACGATTCGACTTCGCGCCCTCGCTCACCAGCACACCCCTGTCATCGCCTGACCTGTGACGCTCACCGGATGATCTCGAAAGGCCTCATCTGGTCCACGGTAGACACCGTGGACCAGCCAAACCAGGATGACCCGGACAGCACCTTGACTGAACTTTTTGATATTCATACGTTCAAAGACCACAGCAAAGGGCCTACGCCAGGGTATTCATCCGGCAGTCGACGATACGGACCGAAGGAAGGATTTACTCGGTGGCGACACGACAGGCAGCCAGTCCGGCGGCCGACGACCAGATCGCGCAGCTGATGGCGCTGATCGCCTACCAGCAGCGCGAGCTCGAGGCGCTGCGCGCACGGTCTGCGGCCGACGGAGTGGTCGACCTCGCACAGGGTGTCCTGGTCGAGCGCCTGCGCTGTTCGCCCGCGCAGGCGGCCCACCAACTCGCCCGCCTTTCCACCCAGTCGGGGATGCCGTTAGTGGAGCTGGCCGCCGACGTGATCAACCGGCCGGCGGACGACAACATCGCCTCGGTGACGCCGCACTCACACGACCAGCTTCGGGCGCAGTTGGCGCAGGTCGCCGTACGACGGGTCACGGACGGGCCGCTGGTCGCCGCAGCCGTGCTGGCGGAAGCCCTCACCCCGCTGGGAGCCGTCGCAGTGGCACTGTGGATGATCGAACCGGACGGTGCGTTGGATCTCGTCGGCGAAGCGGGACTCGGCGCGCTCGAAGCCAGCCGTTGGCAGCGGATCCCGCCACAGATGGACTCTCTGGCTCAGCGGGTCGTCCAGGACGGGCAGCCCGGGTGGTGGCCGGCCGGCTGTTCGCCCCACAGGCGAATGCCGCTGGTCGGGCCGTGGTCCGGCGCCCGCGCGGTGCTGCCGCTGATGAATACGGGGGCGCTGCTAGGCGTGATGGAGATCTGCTGGCCACAGCCGTTGGACGACTTCGCGCCAGCCCTGCGACGTCAGTTCATCGCCTTGGCCGAGGTGTGCGCCCAGAGCCTGGGCGCCGCGGAGGGAGGTGCTCATCGGAGTCGGGTTGAGTGGCTTCCCGCCCTGCTGGACGGTTTGTTGCCCTCGGCCTTCCTGGCCCACACCATCCGTGACGACGATGGGCGGATCATCGACTTCTGCATCGACCACGTCAGCGACGGATTCGTCGATCCGGCGGGTCGCGATCCACACGACCTTCTCGGCTGCCGGCTGCTGCACGTTTATCCGCTGCTGGCAGTGTCCGACGGACTGTTCAGCCGCGCCGTGGAGGTGCTCACGACGGGCCGGCCCTACCACGCCTCGGGCTTCGTCGTCCGCGTCCTTGCCGGCGACGCCACTGTTGCAGCCGACATGGACGTGCGTATCGCCCGGCTCTACGACGGTATCGTGATCACATGGCGCCCCACCGACGACGCCGACGGACTCGCGGCTCTCCTGCAGCACGCGCAGCGGCTCGGTCAGCTGGGTGGCTGGCAGCAGGACCTTCGCACCGGCGACGTGCGTTGGACTGACCACACCTTCACGCTGTTCCGGCTGGCACCCACGGCCATGCCGATCGCGCTACAGGATCTGGACTCCCACGTCCTCCCCGAGGACATCGGCGCGGTCGATCGCTTCCGGAAGACGCTGCTGACAATGCGACGACCGGCCGCCGCCGCTTTCCGACTTATCCGCGTCGACGGTGTGACACGGCACATACGCGCGTTCGGCGAACCGGTGACGGACTCAGCCGGAGCCCTCATCGCCGTTTGTGGCGCCTACCAGGACCTATCCGCCCAATATCACACACAAGTAGCGCTTGCCGCCACCCGTGAGCAACTTGCTGGCACCGAACAACGAGCCGAGGAGCGGCATCGCCTGGCTCTGCAGCTGCAGCGTGCTATCACGCCGTCTTCGGCGGACCCGATCCAGGTCACCGGCCTGGATGTCGCCGTCCGCTACCGTCCGGCCGAGCAGGACCACCTGGTGGGTGGCGACTGGTACGACGTCGTAGTCCTACCCTCGCAGGATGTTTTCCTCGTCATCGGAGACATCGCCGGGCACGGTATCACGGCGGTCACCGGCATGGTCACACTACGCAACAGCCTGCGCGGCCTCGCTATGACGGGAGCGGGCCCCGCCCAGCTCCTCGCCTGGCTGAACAGTGTCGCCTACCACCTCACCGACAACATCACCGGAACCGTCATCTGCGGCCTGTACAACCCGGCCACCCACACACTGCGCTGGGCGCAGGCCGGTCACCTCCCACCCGTCCTCGTCCGCCGTGGCGCTGCGCGGACACTCCGCCCACCCCAGGGAGCGCTCCTTGGTGCGGACGTCCGCATCCGCTATGAGGAGGCCACCGTGTCCCTCCAGGTCGACGATGGCCTCCTGCTGTTCACCGACGGCCTCGTCGAACGTCGTGCGACCGCCCTCAGTGACACCCTCGAAGCGCTGCTGTCCCTCGCCGGCCAGCCCATTGGCGACCTCCAGCATTACGCCGACACCATCCTTCAGGGCACCACCCCCGATACCGACGATGATGCCTGCCTGATCGCCGTCCGCCTCCGCTGATTACCCCGGACGCCACAGGCCCCGCGGCAATTCCTGAAGTGGAGCTCGCCACCCTCCATGTTCATGCCCGCAATCGTCATAGAGCAGCCGTGGCGGCGCGCCGCCACGGCTGCTCTTATCCCGAAACTCGGATCAGGCGGTGGCGAACGCCTGGATGATCTTCATGCCGTCCGGGGTGCCGAGCCCGGTGCAGGCGTCCCAGCCTTGGCGGGCGTCGTAGCCGTCGATGCCGCCGGTGACGATGTCGCGGAAGGCCCCGTTGCCGTTAGCTAGATCGTAGAGGGTATTGTGGGGTGCACCAATCGGTTTGCCGAGCTTCTGGTTGGCGATGGCGGTGAGGGCGGCCCACAGGGGTGCGACGGCGCTGGTGCCGGCGGCCACGGCGTCCTGTCCGTCGACCCGCACCTCGTAGCCGGTGAGCGGGTCGGCGTCGCCGGCCACGTCGGGTACGCCGCGGCCGGGCTTGTTCAGTGGATTCAGCGGCACCTGGGCATTCTGCTGGTAGGCAGGCAGGGCGAAGTGCCGGCTGACCCCACCCCC
>NZ_CAUVXG010000006.1:75049-78168 GCF_963555885.1 Protofrankia sp. Cr2 | reverse complement strand
GCAAGCGACGACGTGGGGGCTGGAGGCCGGGAAGTCGACATGCAGGCCGCTGGGCAGGCCGGCGGTGGCACCGTTATCGCCGGCGGCGCAGAAGACCGTGACGCCGAGCGCTGCGGCGTCGGCGAACAGCGCGTCGTAGCTGTCCATCGCCTGGGCGGTCCAGCTGCTCTCGGGGTTTCCCCAGCTGATGGAGATCACTGTGGGCCGGCGGAGCTGGTCATGCAGGGCCGCGGCGATCGCGTTGTAGAAGCCGCGGGTGGTGTTCGGGGCAAAGTAGACCGCCATGGTTGCGCCTTGGGCGATGGCCCCGACCATCTCGATGTCCAGGGCGACCTTGCCGTCATCCTTGCCGCCGGGGGTATTGCGGGCCCCGTCCACCGATACAGCGGTGATCCTGGGCGTGCGCAGCTTCTGGTTCGTGAAGTACCTCTTGAGATCGTGGACGTAGTAGCCGCCGCCGAGTTCGATGAGTGCGACGGTCTGGCCTGATCCGTCGGCGTCCGTGGGGAAGTCGTAGCGCCGGGCCACCTGCTGGGGCGGGTAGCTGATCTCCAGCGCGTCCGGCGTGGCACCGTTGGCCTGGGCCATGCGAAAGTGTGGGCGGGCTTGGCGCCGGTCATCGAGCCCGAGAACGGCTTGGATCATAGGTGCGAGTCCGGCCGGCACGTGGATCTCGCCCTCGCGGCCCCGGTACGTCGTGCCCTGGTATGTGTACTCGCCCAGGTCCACATGGAAGGCCTGGTTCATCTGGCCGACGGTCCCAGCCAGCCCCACCGCCCGTGCGGCCAGATCGATCGAGGTGATGGAGAGTCCGTGCGTGTGTGCGAACTCCTCCAGCCGGGCGACGTCCCGCCGGTCCGCTCCACGGCTGGCCGCGAACGCGGCGCGGTCCATCCGCGCCAAGGCCGTCTGCCCGTCCCACAGGGAGGCGCTGGAACGCCGGTGCAGTACAACGGTGACCTCGGCCGGGGTGGTGGCAGCGGCCGATCGGATGCGGTGGCTGCCGGCGGGGGCCTCGCGCAGACTGCCCGGTACCGCGTGGAACCTCTGCTTACTGGTGGACATGATGTCCTCACTTCCTGAGTTCGGCAACTTCCGTTTTCGCCTTAGAGCGCCCGGCAACAGGGGCGTGGATCAAGGAGTGGGGCTGGGGTGCGTGCATCGCGAGGCGGCGGAGGGAGACACCCTGGTTGTGGGTGTTGACCGACGACAACGACGCGAGGTGCGTGCCCCAGCCCCACGACGCCGCGTCCCTGTTGCCGGTCGCTCTTAGGCGGCCTTCTCCTGCTGAGTTGGGGTCCTATTGCGCCCTGGAGGGCAGGCATGCTGGACGGGCAAGACCGATCGTGGGCTACGACGGCCCGCCGGCCAACCCCACATCAGCGGGGAGTTGGTGCCGAGGCATCCCAGAATCGTGGGGTGGTTGCCCCCTTGGGCCGGAAATTACGATTCGGTGATGAACCGAGACCGTTTGCGTCGTACCCGCGCCGACATCGTACGGCTGGCGGATGATGGGCTCGACTGGGTCACGTTCTCGACGCAGGCGAGCGAGATTCTCAGCCGGCTCGTCCCTTTTCAGCGCAGTTGCTGGCACACGGTCGACCCGTGGACGGTGTTGCTTACCGGCAGCCTCAACCAGAACATCGACTACTCTGGGTCCTGGCTGGCAACGCACGAGTACGTCCTTGACGATGTGAACAAGTGGTGGTTTCTCGCTCGGAGCGGACGCCAAGCGGGCGCAACGAGCCTTGCGACCCACGGTGACCTGTCCCGCAGCGCCCGGCACCGCTCCCGCGAGGCGTACGGCATCGGGGACGAACTACGCGGGTCGTTTGTCGCAGACGGCACCTACTGGGCGGCTGCGAGCTTCCTCCGTGACGAGGGCGAACCATGGTTCACCGAAGAAGACGTGCGCTTGCTGGCTTCACTATGCGAGCCGATCGCCGTCGGCTTCCGGCGGGCTCTGCTTGCGACGGCAGTGACGACGGAGCATCCTCGGGATGACGGTCCGGGAGTGGTCATGTTCGACGAGTACGGCGACCCCGAGTCGATCTCGCCCGCCGCGGAGCGGTGGATCGAGGAAATGATTGAGGTTCCTCCACCGCCCGTCCCCGCCGCGTCGAAGATGGTTCAAGTCGTCGCTGCCCGGGCCCGCGCGTTTGGCGCCGGCCACGACTCGGTTGAGGTCTCGGCGCGGTCTCGGGTGCAGACGAGATCCGGGTCATGGCTGCTGCTGTACGGCACTCGGCTCTCCGGCGGTGCCGACGGCCGCACCGCGGTCATCATCCAGCCCGCCACACCCAACGAGGTCGCCCCGCTGGTCGCTCTCGCCTACGGGCTCTCTGATCGAGAGTGCCAGGTTACGCAACTCTGCCTGCAGGGCCAGTCAACCAAACAGATGGCCCAGATGCTCGGGGTCTCGCCGTACACGGTACAGGACCACCTCAAGTCAATCTTCGACAAGACGGGCGTACGGAGCCGGGGCGAACTGGTCGGCCGGGTCTTCCTCGAAGATTACGCGCTACGCTGGGAGGAACACCCGGTGTGCCTGGCTTGAGTGCCCGGCCCGTTGATCCCAGCTCCCGATCCGCCTCACCAATGGCTGGCGAACGGAATCCTCGGTCAGTTACAGAGTGTCGAGAATTCCATCATTGACCGGCATCGTGCTTGTCCTCCGTCCGGCCCCTCAGTGTCGCACCTGTTGCCGGTACCTCTCACCAGCGGACGTAGCGCCGAGACCGACGGAAGCGGCGGGTGCTACGGCCGTCGCTGGAGTGTGACTGCGATCGGTAAGTGGCAGGGTTTGCGCAGCGCTGTACAGCGCCGATGACGAGGGTGCTGCGGGCTGCTTCGACGACGTCGCCCATAAGACCTGCCGGCCCTCATGCCCCTGCCCACGGTCGGTCCGGTCCCGGGGCAGCCTGGCCGGCCCCCGCTGGGCGGCTTCCTTCGCCGGCGGTCACGAGCGCACCGAGCAAGCCTGGGAAAACCGCGTCGATCTCGGCGTGTCGCAGGGCGTTCATCCGAGAGGTGCCCACGTAGTACTGGCGGATGAGCCCGGCCTCGCGCAGCACGCGGAAATGGTGGGTAGCCGTGGACTTCTCCACCGGAAGGTCGAA